>NZ_JAWQUO010000032.1:0-54924 GCF_033446605.1 Iodobacter sp. CM08
GAAAAACTCCCGACTTGGCCCAATAGCCGAATTGACGAGCTGCTGCCATTTGTTAAAGATCAGAGCCCACAAGATAACGAAGGCTAAAGCAGCTGGCTAGGTGGGAGGGCTGAGCGCTTACAATGCACTGCGCCCCATTAAAGAGGGGCCGGTAACCGTAAAACACCCTTCACCAATTGCACGTGTAGACTGCGGCATCGGTTTGAGTGCCTGCCCAGAAAATACTTGGCGATTGGAATAAAATGAAACTCGATAACTAGGGTTGTTAAAGTCACGGTCCGCAAATAAGCGCCGAATACTGGCTAAAATGTTAGCCGTGAATTCCATCATTTTTGCATTTGGCAAAAATGCGTCTTTAATATCAAACAAAACATCTAGTTTTGCGGCAGGGTCGATGACTTTGTCGTATTCGCCATACGGAATACTTCTGTACGACAACTCAGCACAAATTTCGTCAAGGCTCCTAAAGCGCAATAGAGCTGAAAGCGAGTCAAAACCGAATGTTCGTTCAAGAGTGGCGCCGGATGGACTGACGTGATTCTGTGAATTTGCTTCTGGGGCCGGTGATGTAACTGGAAGTTGATGAGGCGTATTCATGCTAAGCCTCCCAGTGATTGAGACTGGAAAAGCTTTATTCTTGAAGTTAAAAGCTGCTTGGGCGCGGCTAAACACGCTCCAGAAGATTGGGCCCTTTTGTAGTGGCATTGAATTGCCGCTAATTGACGCGGGAAGGCTAGGTCCGCGTCCTTTGAAATAAAAGACGACATGAGGTTTCTCACACACATCCCCATGCGCACCCCAAAAAGGGGCACCCACGAGTGATTGACAAGACAACCTCGATATGAGAGCCTACACGCGTTGTAGGTGCGCGTAGTTCTCTTACGAGATAGTCACCGGACGGTGGATTGGGGGGGAACCCAATCCACCGTTTTCATTTGTACTGCTTAAAACTGAAACTCTTTAAAAGTGGCGGTTTTAGCTGAGTAAGTGCGCTTTTGCGTGTCCTTTCCTTTGTAAATGTTAAATTGGTATACCATAGAATGCCCTTTTTGCTTGCAAATTGAGTTTTCTCCCTGTTAAAATAGGGGTTCAGCTAGGGCTCTATGTTGAAAATATACGAGCAAGGCTGCCGATACTACTAGAATTAATTTTTCATTTCAAGCACACGTAACTATACGTGTGCTTTGTCACGTCCTTTTAATATGTTTTTACTTGCAAAGCACGGACACCACAAGCATCTAAGTTGGTGTGCGTAGTTTGCAGGTTCCTTGCCTTCAAAAGAAGACTTTAGTTCTTAATTCTTCTACAATTTCACAATACACCTCCTTAGTAAAAACAAGCCTAATTGCCATTCATAAACGGCAATATTTATTGCTGTTTTTACGCTAGTAAACAAGCTCTGACTATGCAAGGATTTTTGTGGATGGAAACGGATACTCGTTGGGTCGAGTTAGCTGCGCGCGTCGTGCGTGTTGCGTTGGCGCGTAAGAACTGTAGTTATGCTGAACTCTCAACAGCCCTTGAGAAAGCAGGAGTCCTTGAGAGTGAACGAGGTCTTGCAACACGAGTTTCGCGGGGTCGGATTAAAGCCGCACTGTTGTTTCAAATTATTGATGTGATTCACGCAAAGCTACCTTTGAATTGGGAAACTTCTATCGTGTGCTGCCTTACTTGGGAGGCTAAGGTTCGAGCAGTAATAAGTATTGAGCTTGCCCGTCATCCTAGTGTGACAATTAATGAATTGGCACAAAGGATGATTCGATTGGGTGCCAATATGACAGAAAAAACTCTGGTGATTCATCTACAGTCAGGAAGTATTTCTTTGCCAGAATTGCTGCAGTGCCTTGTTGCTCTGGGAAGCTCAAGTCTTGAGCTTTATATCGATTATGAAGACTTATTGGCAGTAGCCTACGACAGCGTGACTCCAGTCTGAAATTAATGGGTTTGGTTGTGTTTCAATGCCAAATGATGTTCGATTTGCAATAAAAAAGAGCGATAAATATCGCTCTTTTTTATTGCATAAAATCTGTAGCTTAAGAAGCCGTTATTAGGTGTCACGTTTCTTGCCGTATTTAAGCATAGGGGCAGACTTGAAGTTGGCTTAATAGTTGCACTACCAAGGGTTTGGCGATACTGAAACTACAAAAAAATAGTGGGTTTGAGGGGGTAATGATGAGAGCGCTATCCTGTAAAAGTCCTTGGAAATAAAAGAGTACTATTTCTAGTCTGGATGCGGGTTACAGCCAGAAACTACCCCTTCGTTTTTTTAAAAAAAACGAAGTATAAAAGCACTTCTATTTCTCAAGGACAAATCACAAAAATTAAGTAATCGCCCTCACTCCACCGTAACACTCTTGGCTAAATTCCTCGGCTTATCTACATCCGTCCCGCGTGCTAGTGCCGTGTGGTAGGCCAGTAGTTGTAAGGGCACGGTGTGTAGGATGGGGGAGAGTAGGCCGTAGTGTTCGGGTAGGCGGATGACGTGGACGCCTTCGCTGGCGGTGATGCGGGAATCAGCGTCGGCAAATACATATAGCTCGCCGCCTCGGGCGCGCACTTCTTGCATATTGGATTTTAGTTTTTCGATCAGGGTGTCGTTAGGGGCTACGGTAACCACAGGCATTTCTTTGGTGACCAGCGCCAGCGGGCCGTGTTTTAGCTCGCCAGCGGGGTAGGCTTCGGCATGGATGTAGGAGATTTCTTTGAGCTTAAGCGCGCCTTCTAGGGCAATGGGGTAGTGCAGACCACGGCCTAGGAAGAGGGCGTTTTCTTTGCTGGCAAATTGCTCGGCCCAGGCAATGATTTGTGGCTCTAGCGCCAGCACGGCGCTAATGGCGACTGGCAGGTGGCGCATGGCTTTGATGTGCTCGGCTTCTTGCTCGTCACTGAGTAAGCCTTTTACCTGGGCTAAAGAAAGCGCCAGTAAGAATAATGCGGCCAGCTGGGTGGTAAATGCTTTGGTTGATGCCACACCGATTTCTACCCCTGCATGGGTGATATAGGCTAGCTCGCATTCGCGCACCATAGCGCTGGTGGACACATTACACACGGTAAGGGTGTGCGGCATACCTAAGCTTCTGGCGTGCTTTAGCGCGGCGAGGGTGTCGGCGGTTTCGCCGCTTTGGCTGATGGTGACGACTAGGCTTTTAGGATTGGGCACGCTATCGCGATAGCGGTATTCGCTGGCGATTTCTACATTCACCGGAATTTTGGCGATGGATTCAATCCAGTATTTAGCGGTTAGCCCTGCGTAATAGCTGGTGCCGCAGGCCAAGATGAGTACCGAATCAATTTCTTTGAAGATGCCGTAAGCTTTATCGCCAAATAGCTCAGGCATGATATTGGCTACGCCCTCTAGCGTGTCGGCAATGGCGCGTGGCTGCTCAAAGATTTCTTTTTGCATATAGTGGCGGTAAGGGCCTAGCTCTGCGCCGCCGCTGTGGGCTTGCACGGTGCGTACTTCCCGCGTCACGGGTTTGCCTTCGCTATCTACAATCCAGCATTTCTGTAATTGCAGATCAACCACATCGCCTTCTTCCAGATAAATAATTTGATCCGTGGTGCCTGCGATAGCCATCGCGTCCGATGCTAAGAAGTTTTCTCCTTGGCCAACGCCCACAATCAGCGGCGATCCTAAACGCGCACCCACCACGCGGTGCGGCTCGTCGCGGCAAAATACGGCAATGGCAAATGCGCCGCTCAGGCGTTTGACGGCTTGCTGTACGGAAGCAAATAAATCGCCTTGGTAGAGATGATCGATTAAGTGGGCGATCACTTCGGTATCGGTTTGGCTTTCAAATACATAGCCAGCTGCGGTTAGCTCGGCACGTAGCTCTTCGTGGTTTTCGATAATACCGTTGTGCACCAGCGCAATGCGTTCCTTTGAAAAATGCGGGTGAGCATTGGCTGATGAGGGCACGCCGTGGGTGGCCCAGCGGGTGTGGGCAATGCCGGTAAAGCCGGCTAAGCCAGTCTGATCGATTTGCGCTTGCAGCTCGGTCACGCGGGAGGTGCTGCGCGAGCGCTGCAATTTGCCATCCACATGCAAGGCCACGCCGCAGGAATCGTAACCACGGTATTCAAGCCGCTTAAGCCCTTCTAACAAAATAGGGGTGATATTACGTTGAGCAACTGCGCCGACAATACCGCACATAGAAACCTCGGGGGATAAGATAAATGAAAAGGTTGTAAATCATGTAGGGCAGGCGTACCCCGCGAGTAATGCTGAAAAGACGCGGGTTGCATCCACCCTACATCATGTATGGAGCAATCTTTTCATCCTAAATGGTTTGATGTGAATATATCTTTCAAAATTTAATATATTATGAAATAAATAGATTTCCATCTATTTTTGTAAATTTTTATTTCATATTTATGATAATTGTGAATTTTTATGACATCGATCACGGTATTAGATGAGCTGGATAAGCGTATCTTGCAACAATTACAGCAAGATTCTTCTCTCAGTAATCAAGATTTGGCCGCTAAAGTTCACGCCTCGCCGCCTACCTGTTTGCGGCGGGTTAAGCGTTTATGGGAAGAGGGCGTGATTGCCAAGCAGGTTGCCATCCTTGCCCCAGATAAAGTGGGCGCAGGCTTAACCGCGATTGTAGAAATCACGCTGGATATTCAGACCACGGAAAAGATGCTGGAATTCGAAAAACTAGCTGCAGGGGAGTTTGCGGTGCAGCAGTGCTATCGCGTTTCGCCGGGGCCAGATTTTGTGCTGATTATTCAGGTGGCAGATATGAATGCTTATCACCAACTAGCCCATCGCCTGTTTGCTACGCAATCGAATATTCGCAATGTAAGAAGCTTTTTTTCAATCTTTAGAAGTAAGTTTGAGACGTATCTGGCGGTTTGATGTGGTGTTTGCTTAGGTAGGATATTGCTGTGTTCGTTTTTGTAGGGCAATAAAAAAGAGGATGGCCAAGGCCATCCCCTGATTAATGCTTACTTCTTGCTGCTTTCAATTTTTGCTTGAATGTTTTTAGCGCGATCTGCAGATGCAGGGTGCGAGCTGAGCATGCTGTGCTCGCCGCCACCCAGCTTTTCTAGCTTCTGGAAGGCTGAAGCCAAGGCTTCACGGTTTAATTTTTTCTGAGTTAATACATCAAAAGAAAAATTATCTGCGTCAGATTCTTGCGATTGCGAGAACTGAGCATTTACAAGGCTTTCAGTAAACTCGCCTAGATTAGAGCCGCTTAATTGAGCTACGGTGGCATTGCCCGCCGAGCCTGCTGCGGTGCGTGCTGCTGTAACAGCGTAGGCAGTTTGCATGGCTTTTTTGCTGTGGCCCAGTGCGACGTGGCCCATTTCGTGGCCCAGTACGCCAATCACTTCATCGTCTGTCATTAAATCCATCAGGCCGCTGTAAACACGGATGCAGCCATTGGCCATGGCCCATGCATTCACATCTTTGGTTAGGTAAACCTTGTAATTAACGGGCTGGCCATTGATATCGCTGCCTAGTTTTTTAGCAATAATATCCAAGCGTTTGCTGTATTTGTTTTTGGCTGGAGCAATGGATGATTCAGAATCGCTTTGTACACAGGCTTGATTTGCCAGCGATTTTACATCGGCATCAGATAAGGTAGCTGCTTGCAGGGCTTGTTCGCCTGCTTTCATTAAACCGCCTAAATCAAAGGCCGATGCAGCTGGGGCAAGTAAGCAGGTAAACAGGCCGCTAAGGGCAAGGGCACGTAGTTTCATATTATTTCCTTTGGGGTATTTAAGGTGATGATTTATTTACCAATAAATTGAATGGTAGAGATAAACGCCAGAATTATTATTTTTATACAGCCAAAGTATTATGGCTATTTAAAGAACTGCGGTTTATTTTCCACAAAATAGATGGAATTTATCTGCGGCGGTGCGCAGAGCCATTTGTTTAGGGCGTGATTTATAATACAACGGCATTGTGCTGTATATAGGTAATCCGCTTTATACCTTGAATCCCTAGGAGAAATATTTAGGATTTTTTTTGGCTTATTTTCTGTGATTTTGTAAAGCGACAAATATTTAAAGCAGAATTACTATGGTGATGATATTTTAGATTAATTGCATTTTTGCTGGCAGTTAGCATCATGCGCTTGCTGGATCAGTGCCAATAGATAAATAGTCTGATATATTAATTCCTGATTATGCCTCTTGCTCACATTCATCATAAATAGCGCATATTGGGTGAAATCCTTGTGTTTGTTGAGGATTGTTCGCGGGTTTTATCCCAACCCTATCAACATAAGGGCGCTGTTGATCGTTAAACCTTAAGTAATCAACTTAGATCTATCTATTGCAAGCGTTGAAACATCGTAGGGCGAGCGAAACCCAATCCTATCAACTTAAGGGGAATGTTTTAATTGTTACACAGGCTTCAACTTGGATTGCACTATTGCAAGCATGTTAAAACATTGTAGGGTGGGTGCGTTTTTTGCCCACGCCGCGTATCCGCGTGGGCAAGATAAACCGCCTTGTCCACCCTACATGTTGGTTAAATCTTAAGTTGATAGGATTAGGTTTTATCCAGCTTACAAAAACAAAGTGCGGTTCTAAAAAATTTATTGACATTGGTGTTACTGAGCAAGAGGCATAATCAGGTATTAATTTATAAGGGGCTAGATAATTTCCCCTTCTTGGTTTGGCTCTAGGTTTTTCCAATCGCTAGTCATGACTAATTACTTTAGCGTATCTGGGTTTATGGGCTTACTCTAATCATGACGGCAGACCATGTGGCCGATATCAACAAATTAGTTAATTTATTGATTTGATCAGCATTTCCTTCAGTGCCTTCTAAAAAAATGAGTCGATATCTGGCCTATAATAAGCATTCCTGATTATGTCTCTTGCTCAAAAAAAGCCATATATGACATGTAGGCCAATATTCTGTAGGGGCGCTGCTTGCTGCGCCCTGTTCAGCGAGGGCGCAGCAAGCAGCGCCCCTACGAGTTAACTCGATTCACGTTGATATTCCAGCCCAACGACAAAAAATGAGCAAGAGACATAATCAGGTAAGCATTTACTTGCGGGGCAAGAGCGGTGATGTTTTTGGGCATGAAGAGCGTATTCAATTTTTTTGATTTAGTCTGCAAGTTTGGTTTTTAAGTATGGCCTGAATAAGCCACCTCCCAGTGCATAAGCAGGTAGCTCAACATAAACGCTGCTGGAAGTGATCTACCAGAATAAACTAGAGCAATGTCTTACGCTGGTTGTTGCTTTAGTTGTGTATATATTGTCTTTTAACTTTCTACAGGCTCAGATCATGCAAACATTAAATACGCGTTTTGGTGAAATAGATATTGATCCAGAAACGGTGCTGACTTTCCCTTTGGGGATGCCAGGCTTTGAAAAGTGCACGCGCTATAAGCTGCTGCATGAAGAGCAGCCTAATCCACGTGTGCGTTGGTTGCAGTCTCTGGATGACGCGGATTTAAGCTTTAGCCTAGTGCAGGTGGAGCATCTGGGACTGAGCTATGAAGTGGAGCTGAGCGATGAAGAGTGTGCTTTGATTGAGTTGGAAGATACCGCCGATGCAATTTTGTTACTTTTGCTCTCGCGCCCTTTAGAAGAAGGTCGTGAAATTTCTGCAAACACCCAAGCACCTGTAGTGCTCAACATCAAGAGCCGTAAGGCTTTGCAGAAAGTAGGTATCCGCGCTGATATTGTGTTCCGTAGTTAATTTTTCAAATTTATAGAGATTTAGTGGTGCTTAGCGGTATGAGTATCTTGGGTGCTTGCTCTGCTTGCTGTATGATCCACGAATTTTTCGGGCAGCCTACTTTAAGGTTGTCATTAGTCGCGCGCAGCAGGAGAGCAGCATGAAAACGACCTTCCTCGATTTCGAGCAGCCGATCGCGGAGCTTGAAAACAAAATCGAAGAATTGCGCTTCGTTCAAGACGATTCCGCCGTTGATATTTCTGTAGAGATTGGCCATCTCGAAAAAAAGAGCCGAGAATTAACCAAGACAATTTACTCGAAATTGGCAACTTGGCAGATTTCGCAGGTGGCCCGCCATCCGCAACGGCCTTACACCTTGGATTATATTAAGGCTCTGTTTACCGATTTTGAAGAGCTACACGGTGATCGAAGCTACGCTGATGATGCAGCGATTGTGGGTGGCTTGGCCCGTTTTAATGGTCAATCAGTCATGGTGATTGGGCATCAAAAGGGTAGAGATACTAAAGATCGGCAGTACCGTAACTTTGGTATGCCGCGTCCAGAAGGCTATCGCAAGGCTTTACGCCTGATGAAGCTGGCGGAAAAATTTAATATCCCGCTGATTACCTTTATCGATACCCCAGGGGCTTATCCGGGGGTTGGCGCTGAAGAGCGTGGGCAATCAGAGGCGATTGGTCGTAATCTGTTTGAAATGGCCAAGTTACGTATACCGGTGATTTGTACTGTTATTGGTGAAGGCGGCTCAGGCGGTGCTTTAGCGATTGCGGTGGGAGACGTGGTGCAGATGTTGCAGTACGCCACTTACTCTGTGATTACGCCAGAAGGCTGCGCGTCTATTCTGTGGAAAACCGCAGAAAAAGCTCCCGAGGCGGCTGAAGCTTTGGGGATTACCGCAAACCGTTTAAAAACGCTGGATATCATCGATAAGGTGATTGCTGAGCCTTTAGGCGGCGCTCACCGTGATTATCAGCAAATGATGGTAACGATGAGAAAAAACCTAGCTGATGCTTTGAAGAACTTGCAAGCTAAGTCGATTGATGAGCTGTTAGATGCAAGGTTTGAGCGAGCGATGAGTTATGGCAAGTTTAAGGAAGAGTCTGTTTCCTGATGCATTGTCGCTGCGGGTAGAGCAAATACTCGAACGCCGCTTGTTTTCCATGAGCCCTCCTGATAAACCCATCCTCTGCGTGGGTTTATCAGGAGGGCTCGATTCAGTTGTACTCCTGCATTTGTTGGCTGGTTTATGCCAGCAGCGATTTGTGCTGCGCGCCATTCATGTTCACCACGGTTTATCGGCTAATGCCGATGCTTGGGCGCAGTTTGCACAAGCGCTATGTAATCGGCTGGATGTGGAGTGCGCGGTGGAGCGGGTTTCACTCTTGCCCTATGCAGGAATGGGCGTCGAAGGCGCGGCACGGGCAGCAAGGTATGGCGCTTTTGAGCGGCAAGCTTGCGACGTGCTGCTGTTGGCTCAGCATAAAAATGATCAGGCAGAAACGGTGCTGCTTAATTTGCTACGCGGAAGCGGCTTGCGTGGTTTGGCGGCCATGCCTGAGTGGCGTATGCAAAATACGCAGATGGGTATTTTGCGCCCCTTATTGGATTTTACTCGGCAGGATCTAGCTGATTACGCCAAGCAATATGGTTTGGAGTGGATCGAGGACGAAAGCAATCAGGATTCGCGCTACGATCGAAATTTTTTACGTAATCAAATTATTCCCCAGTTAGAAACGGTGTGGCCTAGTGCAAGCGCTACCTTGGCTCGGGTGGCGCAGCACGCGGCAGAGGCAGATGATTTGTTGCAGGAGCTTGCTGCTGGGGATTTAGAGCATGCCGTGCAGGGTGATGCTTTTGATTTACGCGTGGCTTTATCGCCGCTGCGCTTACGTCATGTTTTGCGTTATTGGTTGACTCGCCACGGTTTGCAGCTGGATACGCGGGCTTTTGAGGAATTGCTGCGGGTGGCGTTTACTGCGGGCGAGGATGCTCAGCCCGCTTTGCATTGGCGTGATCGTGCGATTCGGCGCTATCAGTACCGGCTTTTTATCACTCCATCGCAAATCCCAATCGGTCAGGCGCTTGCATTGCCTTGGGTGATGCAATCTAAGGTGGATGCGTGGCATGGGGTGCTCAGCTGGCAAGCCAGTGAGCAGGGTATCGCGGCAAAACGGCTTAGCCAAGCGGTGTTGGAATTGCGCCCTCGCTTGGGGGGCGAATCATTACGGCTAGTTAAAAATGGCCCAAGCCGCGCTTTAAAACAGCTTTACCAAGAAGCGAAAATACCACCGTGGCAAAGGCAATCTAACCCGCTTATTTATCTAGATGGGGTATTGGCTGCGGTGCCAGGCGTGGGTGTGGCCAGCGTGTTTAGGGCCGAGGGCGAAGCTGGGTTTATGCCTCTGTGGCGCTTGCTGTGAGTGCTGAGCGGGCATAAAAAAGCCCCAAGCGTTAAATGCTCGGGGCTTTTTTTGGTATATGTGGTTTAAGTGGCGGCACCTTCATAAATGATTTTCCATGCGCCATCTTCTTGTTGCCAGTATTGGCGCTTTTTCATCTGATTATCTAGATTGTTGCTGCGATAATCTTGTTTAAAGCTGGTGGTTAAGCGTGGATTAGGCCCGCCGCTGGCAAAGATGCTGAGATCATCAAGCCGAACTTTACTCCAGCTTTTACTTGCGCTCACCGAGGTTTTTTGGCGGCTCCAAGTGGCAAGGTCTTGCCCATCGTCACTCTTAAATTGTTTGCCATATCGGCTTAAATAGGGCTGAGTCTTCAGTGATTCCCATTCTTCGCGCCAGTCGTCAATCAGGCTGAGCGCAGCATCGTGCCTAGATTGCCATTCTACTTTGCTGACCCATTCGGCCTTAGGAACGATCACGACGGGGGTTTGGCCAATTTGAATATATTGCGCGATATCGAGCATTTCTTCATTGGTCATGGCCACGCAGCCATTGGATGCCCAAGGCGCACGCGCGTAAGTGTTGGCTGGAACGCCATGTAGCCAAATGCCAGAACCAGTGCGTCCTTCGCTTTTATCGATCTCATTGGGGAAAGAAATCGGCCATGCGCCTACGCCGTATAAATCAGCCTGAGCGCCACGGGTTTTATCCAGATAAGGGCGTGTCAGGTGGCTGGTCACAAAGTACACCCCGAGAGGTGTGCGTTGATCGCCTTCTTTAAATTTATCTGCCCCTAGCTTGCCGATGGTGGCGTAGTGATCGGTGACATAGCTAGGTACGCCATCTACATTTTTAAACACATACACACGGGATGCCGCAGCATCGACCAAAATGGCATATTGCTGGCCAGGGGCAAACACCAGTAAGTGAGCGGGCAATAAGCTGTGTGGCTCGCTACTTTGGCGGCTACTGATCCGTGCAAGCGCCTCTTTACGTAGATCATCCAGCTTGTCGCTTGAGGGGCTGCTCGCTCCTGCGCCAATATTATTCAGTGGCATAGTGCGCATTGCGTATAGATCGCCAGAAAGCAGATGGGCGAGGCGATAATTGGGGTGTTCTAGCAATAAAGCATTGACGGTGGCGCGCGCATCCGCCAGTTTGCCGTGACGAATATGGTCAATGGCCGCCAAGATTCTTTGCTCAGGCGAGCCAAGGCTCGCGTTGCCTATTTTCTCTTCCAGAAAACGGGGTTTGGCGGGGTCCGAAACAATAGGGCGAGCAGGTGGCGCAAGCATCAGTAGGGCAAGTAGGCAAGCACTACGCTTGCCCCAGATAAACAAACTACGCATACGTGATTAGGAGCCTGTTCGCTCTTCTCGGATCAGCCAACGGCCGCCCGATTTTGCTAGGATTAAAGTTTTACCAGTCGTACTCGATAAGTGACTGGCCTTATAAGACTGGCGAAAGCGTGCTTTGGCCGTACTATCGTCATTGATCTCTATTTTTAAATCAGAGATTTTTACTTCGATTGATTTAGGGCTGTTAATTCGATTACGGCGCTCTGCCCCCCATGCGCTAAATTTTTGCCCGCCAGGGGTCTTAAAATCATTGCCATAAGCGGCTAGATAGCCGTTCACATTTTGCTTACTCCATGCCTGCGCCCAGCCTTCAACCGCAGCGGCAATTTGTTGCTTATCTGCATCATGAGTTTCAAGCTTCGGTGCTGGAGTAGGGGCAAGTGTTGGGGCAGGCGTGGCTTTAACAACTGGTGCTGGTGTGGCAGTTGGCTTGGCAGGCACAGGGCTTGGTGTAGTTAATGGTTTTGCGGTTGGCGTGACTATGGCGACCACGTCCGCTGGTTTAGCCGCTGGGGTGACTATTGCTACTTTGGCGCTAGACGCTTTGCTTGGGGCTATTGGGTTACCAAAAAGGCTGCCTACCATTTTTAATTTGGTTTGCACCGTTGGATTGCTTCCCTCTAATTGCAGTGCTTTGTCATAAGCTTGGGAAGCGAGGCGTGCGTATAGATCACCTAGGTTTTCATGCGCAGTGGCATAAGCGGGGTTGGTTTGTATTGCCATCAGCAGGGCCGCACGCGCTTTATCTAATTGGTTTTGCTGAGCGTAAAGCACTGCTAAGTTATTATATGGTTCAGGAAGCTGTGGGTTGTCTGCAGAAAGCTGAGTAAAGGCTTTGATGCCTTCATCGGTTCTGCCCATTTCTGTCAGAATAATGCCGCGCAAAAAGCGAATGGATGGCTCTTTAGGGGATTTGATCAGGGCTTTATCCGCACGATCCAGCGCCTGCGGTAATTGCTTGGATTTAAGTAACTGCTGAATATCCTCAGCATCCCCAGCGAGCACGTTTAGGGATAAAAAAAGAGGCACAAGGGCTAAGGCAATGCTACGCAGTGTCATATGTGTGTCCAAAACAGTTGGTCAGGCGCTAAACTGGGCGAGTTTAACAAAAAATGAGCGTCCTTGCCGCAATGAACCTGCCCCCATCTATTATATCTATCCTACTTTTGATTGCATCCAATGTGTTTATGACTGTGGCTTGGTATGGGCACTTGAAGTACGCCCATAGCAAACCTTGGTTATTGGCTGCGCTATTGAGCTGGGGTATCGCTTTATTTGAGTATTTATTACAGGTGCCCGCCAATCGAATCGGGATTGGTGTTTATACATTGCCTCAGTTGAAAATCATTCAAGAGGTTATTAGCTTGTCGGTGTTTATTCCGTTTGCTGTATTTTATATGAATCAACCACTTAAGCTGGATTTTCTATGGGCAGGCTTATGTTTGTTAGGCGCGGTCTATTTTATGTTTCGTGGTGCTTGATAGCGTTATATTTATTGTTTGATATTAAATCCTAATGAAGTGAAACGATTTATTCTGTATGCAAGTTGTATTTTCACCGATGCGCTTTTGTGTAAGGAGCGCTACACTGAAATGTTAATATTTGTTTTTTTGGGCGCCGTCATGCAAATTACCGTTGTAAAACACCCCTTGGTGCAACACAAACTGGCGCTACTTCGCGCAGAAAACGTCAGCACTAATAAATTTCGATTGCTTACAGAAGAGCTGGCTCGTTTGTTGGCCTATGAAGCAACGCGTGATTTGCCATTAGAAACCACCCTGATTGCTGGCTGGTGTGGCCCTGTAGAAGTTCAGCAGGTAAAAGGTAAAAAGCTCACCGTTGTGCCTATTTTGCGTGCGGGTATTGGCATGCTCAATGGTGTACTAGATTTAGTGCCTTCGGCCAAAATCAGCGTAGTGGGTTTAGCGCGTAATGAAGAAACACTGCAGCCTGAGCCTTACTTTGAAAAATTTGTCGGCAATCTAGAAGATCGCCTCGCCTTGATCATCGATCCTATGCTGGCCACGGGTGGCTCTTTAGTTGCAACCATCGATATGCTTAAGCGCAATGGCTGTAAAGATATCAAAGCGATTGTAATGGTGGCCGCTCCTGAGGGCGTGAAACTGGTTAATGATGCTCACCCTGATGTAGAAATCGTGGCCGCCTCGCTAGATAGCCACTTAAATGAGCAGGGCTACATTATTCCTGGGCTTGGGGATGCTGGAGATAAGATTTTTGGTACAACAAAGTAATCTGAGTTTTAAGTTTTAAATCATCCCCCTCGCAGAAGGGGGATTTTTGTATCTTGTAGCCTGTCGGACTTAGACGATCGTCACGAAACAATGACCAGTTCGAGACAGATTTCATGCATTTTTGAGGCGAATAGCGAGCTATTTAACGAGAAGATGCGTGAAATATGGCCGAATTAGGCATTTTTGCAGTAGGTCGGCCCTAAGTCCGGCAGGCTGCTATGGGAGCGGTGTTTATGTGGTTTGCCTTAAAGCAGTTTGTTTCGGGAGCGCAGATTTTATTTGTAGCGTTTGGTGCTTTGGTGTTGGTGCCTTTGCTAACAGGATTGAATCCTGCGATGGCCCTTTTGGGCGCGGGGGTAGGCACTTTGGTATTTCAATGGCTTACTGGCCGTAAAGTCCCCATCTTTTTAGGCTCTTCCTTTGCCTTTATTGGGCCGATTATTTTTGCCATGCATACTTGGGGGCAAGCCGCGACGCAGTTTGGCCTATTTGCGGCCGGTTTTATGTATTTTGTCATTGCGGGCTTGATCAAATGGCGCGGCATGGGTTTTATTCATAAATTGCTACCGCCGGTAGTGATTGGCCCCGTGATTATGGTGATTGGTTTGTCGGTTGCGGTGGCGGCGTCAGGTATGGCAATGGGGCAGGGCGGTGGTAAGCAGCTGGTGGCCTACAACACTTCTTTATTCTTGGCGGCAATTTCTCTGGGTACAACAATTATTGTTTCGGTATTTGCTGGCGGAATGCTACGCCTAGTGCCTATTTTATCTGGTGTAGTGGTGGGCTATATTTCCGCCATTTTTATGGGCGTAATTGATTTTACGGCGATTGCTGCTGCGCCATGGTTTGCGATGCCGCATTTTGTGACGCCAGAGGTAAACTGGGCTGCAGCGTTATTTATGCTGCCTGTGGCGATTGCACCAACGATTGAGCATATTGGCGCGGTGATGGCGGTGGGGCAGGTAACGGGGGATGATTACACCAAATCACCTGGTTTGCACCGCACCTTGGCGGGTGATGGTTTTGGTGTGTGCTTTGCTGGGCTGATTGGTGGCCCGCCGATCACCACTTATTCAGAAGTCACCGGTGCGCTGATGATTACCCGAAACTTTAATCCTGTCATCATGACTTGGGCGGCCGTTTTGGCGGTTATTCTGGCGTTTTTTGGTAAATTTAATGCGCTGTTGCAATCGATTCCTCTGCCAGTAATGGGCGGGATTATGGTGCTCTTATTCGGTACGATTGCGAGTATTGGTCTGAAAACCCTGATAGATGCAAAGCTAAACCTGATGGCTCCGCGTAATTTGGTGATTGTGTCTGTGGTGCTCACCTGCGGGATTGGTGGCTTGATGCTGAAGATTGGTGATTTTAATCTGGCAGGGGTAGGTTTGGTGAGTGTGTTGGCCATTCTGATCAACTTGCTGTTGCCTGCTGAGCAAGAGGCGATTGCATAAATAGTTTATAAAGCTTTTTGGCGTGGGCTTTGGGCCCACGCTATTGATTATAGATTTGAATGTAAGCTGTGCCGAAGTTTGATCGCCGCTTCTACGCCTTCTTCTAGCTCGGGCACGGTATCAAATTGCACTACACCGTAGATTCGCCAGCCGCCAGCCCCACGCTTCACATGGTAGCAAGTGCCGTATTGCCAAGCGGCCATATCTAGGCGCGTGACCGACCAGATGAGATTGACGCTTGCAAAATCAGGGCTGATACAGAGTACGTCCTTAATTGTATAACTTGCACTAAGAAAACCCTGTTGTTCAAACCAGCCTAGTAAGCTTGCAGTTGCAGGCAGCAATAAATCCATCGTTTCCCAAACGGTTCCTTGGCCTTGATGAATGGTCATAAAGGGCAAGGCAAACATGGATGAGACTGCGTTTGCATCTAAGGCAGAATACGCTTGCCCATATTGCTCAAAAAATACCTCTAATCCTTCGTCCACTTTCTAACTCCAGTATCTAAATGCCTCTGGTTGTATACATTACATGGCACTTTAGATAGATACAATCATTTACGTACGGGGGTGAGTGGGGGAAATGGTGTGGTTTAAAAGTATTCTTCCCCGTTGATTCTTACATGGTCTAAATTAATGTACTTTGATGGCGGTCCAATAACGGCTTAATAAGCGTCGTTCATTGGCGTTATAAGCGCGCATTAATGTCCACTTGGCAAAGTCTTGGGGCTTTGGGTTGAGTACGGGGTGTTGGCTGAGTTCTGGGTCTAGAAAAGCTGCTGCAGTGCTGACGGGGCTAATGCCGCCGCTGGCTTTAGCTTGCGCCGCTGCCGTTTTGCCTTCTAGCAAAAAATCGATAAATTGATGGGCTAGATCTGGCCTTGGTGCATCACGCATAATGGCGACGGTATCCATCCACCATTCATTGCCTTCTTTTTGCGCGGTAAACTCAAGCTTAAATTTGCGTTTGGTTTCTCTGACTTCGCGGCGCGCCTGAAATAAATCTGAGCTATTACCCATCGCCAACCAGATATTGCCATTGGCAAGTTGGCGGCTGTAACTGTCGTTGTTAAACGCCGCCCAATAAGGCTTAGCTTTGCGAATCACTTCGCTGGCGGCAGCAAGGTCTTCTTGCGTGCCAGAATTAGGGTCTTTGCCAAGATACATTAGCGCGGCTGCAAATAACTCACGCGAGCTATCCAAAACAGTTACTTTATTGCGGATTTTTTTGAGCTGCTCTGGGTCAAAAATCGCTGCCCAGCTGCTTGGGTCAACTCCTGCAGCTTTTAGTTTTTCTGCGTTATAGCCCAGCAGCGTCACGCCGATCATAAAGGGCTCATGGTAGGCGTTGTTATTATCGTAAGGCACGCGTAGAAAAGCGGGGAGGATATCTTTGCTGTGTGGCAGCTTGCTTTTATCCAGCTGCATCAGCTTATTTGGGCCGATCAGGGCGGGCAAAACAAAGGTGGAGGGGAAAATAAGGTCGTAACCCTTAGCGCCAGCGGCAAGTTTTGCGAGTAGTTCTTCATTATCACCATAAAAGCTTTGCTCTACACGGCATTGGCAGCGTGCTTCAAATGCTTGGATGGTACTGGCAGGCATGGAGTTGCTCCATACATAGATCGACAGTTTGTCAGTTGCATTCGCCCAGGACACATGAAGTAAAAAACCTAAAAATAACCATTTCCACATTGTATTTATTCCTTTAAATGAGTTTGATAATTTGGGTGTTGCTGGCTTTATCTGTACTTGAGTGTGCTTGTTTTTATTGAATAAGCAGCAAAAAGGGCGCAAAGATAGCATGCAAGTGGTAATCGTAGCACTCTGAGCCGCTGCGGCTAGACCCCAATTAGCACTCGGTTACGGTAGAATAGCCCTTGTCCAAATACCATTGAACCCTATTCAAGATATGAGCAAAGAAGCCTCGGTTCCTACTGTCAGCAATTTTATTCGTAGCACGATTGAAAGCGACCTTGCCAGCGGCAAGCATTCGTCGATCCAAACGCGCTTTCCGCCTGAGCCAAATGGCTATCTGCATGTAGGCCATGCTAAGTCGATTTGCTTGAATTTCGGTGTGGCCGAGGATTATCAGGGTCAGTGCAATTTGCGCATGGACGACACTAACCCCGAAAGAGAAAACGAAGAATTCGCGCAAGCGATTGCCAACGATGTGAAATGGCTGGGCTTTGAATGGGCGGGCGAGATTCGCCATGCCGCTGATTACTTTGATCAGCTTTATGCTTACGCCGAAGAGCTTATCCAAGCAGGCAAGGCCTTTGTTTGTGAGCTAAATGCCGAGCAAATGCGCGAATACCGTGGCAATTTTGAAGTGCCGGGTAAAAATAGCCCTCACCGCGATCGCGCTACTGAAGACAATTTAGATTTATTCCGCCGTATGAAAGCCGGTGAGTTTGCTGACGGCAGCAAAACACTGCGCTTAAAAATTGATATGGCCGCGCCTAATTTGAATTTGCGTGATCCAGTGATCTATCGCATTAAGCGCGCACACCATATCCGCACCGGCGATAAATGGTGTATCTACCCGATGTACGATTACACCCACTGCATCTCGGATGCGCTGGAAGGCATTACGCATAGCCTGTGTACACTCGAATTTGCCGACCATCGCCCGCTCTACGATTGGGTGCTGGATAATATCAGCATAGATTGCCACCCACAGCAGATCGAATTCTCACGCTTAGAGCTACTCTACACTATGACCTCTAAGCGTAAGCTGGCGGCGCTGGTGAATGAAGGCTTGGTATCTGGCTGGGATGATCCGCGTATGCCTACCGTGGTTGGTATGCGACGCCGTGGTTATACGCCAGAGGGCATTAAGCTATTCGCCCAACGTGTGGGTGTGTCTAAGTCAGAAAATGTGGTTGATTTAAGTATTTTGGAGGGCGCCGTTCGCGAGCAGTTAGAAAGCAGCTGCCCGCGGATTATGGCCGTGCTGCGCCCGTTGAAAGTGACACTGACTAATTATGAGGAAGGCGTAACCGCTTCGCGCGCAGCGCCTTATCACCCACAGCACCCAGAATTTGGCGAGCGTAATGTACCAATTAGCCGCGAGATTTGGGTGGAGCAAGACGATTTCGCCGAAGTTGCCCCAGCAGGCTGGCAACGTCTGACCGTAGGTAGCGAAGTACGCTTACGTTATTCCTACGTGATGAAGTGTGATGAAGTGGTGAAAGACGCCACTGGTAAGGTGATTGAGCTTAAATGCAGCTTAGATCCTGAAACACTGGGCCAAAACCCAGTGGGCCGTAAGGTAAAAGGCGTGATTCACTGGTTGTCTGCCGAACACGCAGTGCCCGCTGAAGTGCGTTTATACGATCGCCTGTTTACTGAAGCCCGCCCAGATGCAGTGCGCGGTGCGGATGGCGAATACCTAGATTTCCGCCAGTTTATTAATCTAGAATCTTTGGAAGTGGTCACTGCATATGTCGAGCCTGTAGCGCGTGATTTAGCCCCTGAAACGCGCTATCAGTTCGAGCGCCTAGGTTATTTTGTGACGGATCGCAAAGACCATATCACGGGTGAAAAGATTGTGTTCAATCGTGCTGTAACGCTTAAAGATACTTGGAAAAGCACAACATGAAAAAATGGCTAGCACTGATATTATTGGCGTGTAGTGGGGCGGTGTTTTCTGCTGCGCCTTCTGCAGCGCCAGCTGTAGTTTATAAGGGTGAAGTAGGCCAGCCTCCGGTGCAAGTGGCGTTGGCTTATCTCAAAGATAAAATCAGCAACTCCTCAGGGCAGTTTGAATATCAGGGTTTGGATATTAAGCAGCGCTCGCAGGGGGAGGATTTTTCCCATACTCAGCTAAGTGTAGAAATCAAAGGCTTGATGGACGATAGCGTGGCCAGCGAGCGTTATCGCTTTAAAATGGCGATTGTTGATTCCGTGTGGGTGATTACGGCAGAGCAAAAAGATCAGCGCTGCCGTCGTGGCATAAAAGGCTACACCCAAAAGCTTTGCCCTTAAGCGTTTGTATATCTGTTTCTTGGGGGCGGCTTTGCCCGCCTCGTTCTTCTGCAAATAGCCTTAGCTGCCTAACAAGCAGCGAGGGCTATTGTGCTTTAAAGGAAGCCTAATTAAATGAGCCAATTACAAAACGATACGTTCTTACGCGCGCTATGCCGTGAGCCAGTTGAATACACCCCAGTTTGGTTGATGCGCCAAGCCGGGCGTTATTTGCCTGAATACTGTGCCACTCGCAAAGTGGCGGGTTCATTTTTACAGCTGTGTAAAAACACTGAGCTAGCCACTGAAGTCACCTTACAGCCACTAGAGCGCTATCCGCTAGATGCCGCTATTTTATTTAGCGATATTCTAACCGTGCCTGATGCCATGGGCTTGGGGCTATATTTTGCAGAAGGTGAAGGGCCTAAGTTTGAGCGTCCGCTGCGGGAAGAGCGCGATATTCTGGCGCTAACTGTGCCAGATGTAGGCACGGAGCTGCGCTATGTGACCGATGCTGTGTCATCTATTCGTAAGGCTTTAAAAGGCAGTGTGCCCTTGATTGGTTTTTCTGGCAGCCCGTTTACTTTGGCCTGCTATATGATCGAAGGCGCTGGCTCGGCGACCTTTAGCCGCGTTAAAACCATGCTTTATGATCGACCAGACCTCTTGCACCATATCTTGGATGTGAATGCGCGCACGGTGATTGATTATCTAAACGCGCAAATTGAAGCCGGTGCGCAAGCGGTGCAGATTTTTGATACTTGGGGTGGTGCGCTGGCCTATGGCAAGTATCAGGAATTCTCGCTGAATTATATGAAGCAGGTGATTGCTGGTCTCAAGCGTGAACACGATGGCCGTAAAGTGCCGGTGATTGTGTTTACCAAAGGGGGTGGTCTGTGGCTCGAAGATATCGCTGCCAGCGGCTGCGATGCGGTGGGCTTGGATTGGACGGTGGATCTGGCTGATGCACGCCGCCGTATTGGCGATAAAGTGGCTTTGCAGGGCAATTTTGATCCAAATGCTTTGTTTGCTAACCCTGTGGCGATTGAAGCTGAGGTTGATCGCTTGCTGGCGAGCTTTGGAGAGGGGGAAGGGCATGTGTTTAATTTAGGGCACGGCATTTCTCAATTCACTAATCCTGAGCATGTAACGACATTAGTGAATAGTGTACATAAACTGTCACGAAACTATCATAAAATTAGCAAATAAAACAAGGGCTTATGTCGATGTTTTGTATTGATTGTGTCGATATAAGCCTGAGTTATACACACGAAAATGGTTAAGAAGTGTGGATTGTCAAGTATTAAAGAAAAATTAATCCATTGTTACGTGTTTTTGTAAGTGATTGATTTTAAATGATTTAATTTAAAGTTCAAAAAATAGGCAAGCTAAGCACATCCCCGATTCTATTGGGGTTTTGCCACTTATTCGCAGTTAATCCACAAAGTTATCCACACAATCTGTGGGTAGTCTTGTTTGGCTCATGTTTGCAGGGTACGTATGACCGGAATATTAAAGAATAGTTGCTATTTAACTGTCGCTCTTGATGTTCCGCTTACACGCTCTTTTGAATATAGCTTTACAAATGAGATTGTGCCAATGGTGGGCGAGCGGGTGATTGTGCCCTTTGGCCCACGCAGTTTGGCAGGCGTGGTGCTGGCGGTATCGTCTGAAACGCAGTTTGATAGCAGCAAAATTCGCCAGATCACAGCCCTGCCTAGGGATATGCCGCCACTGCCCGCCGATATACTGGCGCTGAGCCGCTTTTGCGCAGAATACTATGGCCACCCCTTAGGGCAAGTGCTCGCAACGGCCTTGCCCGTGGCTTTGCGCCAGCCTAAGGCGTTTATTCCTCCTGAGCCGAGCGGTGTGTACCAAGCGAGCGATGTAGCGCTGCTATTGGCTAATATATCGGCTCGCGCCCCCTTGCAAAGGCGGCTGGCGGAGATGCTGGCACAGCCAATGGCGCGTGCCGAGCTGGCGGCGGTGTCGCCAAGCGCTATGAAGTGGTTAAAAGCATGGCTAGAGGCAGGCTGGATAAGCTTTACTGCCGCCTTGCCCGATGCGATTCCCCTGCCACTCGCGGCGGCGCTTGCCAATAGTGACCAGCAGGCGGCAATTGATCAGATTGTGGGTGCAGCAGGCTTTGCCGCTTTCCTTCTATTTGGGATTACCGGTAGCGGTAAAACTGAAGTCTATTTGCAGGCGATTGCCCATTGTCTGGCCCAGGGCCGTCAAGCCTTGGTGCTGGTGCCAGAAATTAACTTAACTCCGCAGCTAGAGGCGCGTTTTAGGGCGCGTTTTCCTACCGCGCGCATAGTGGCCTTGCATAGTGGCTTAAGCGATAAAGAACGGGTGGTGAGTTGGCTTTCAGCCAGCCGAGGTGAGGCGCATATTGTGCTTGGCACGCGGCTGGCGGTATTCACCCCCATGCCAAGGCTGGGTATGATTGTGGTGGATGAGGAGCACGATGCTTCATTTAAGCAGCAAGAAGGTCTACGCTATTCGGCGCGTGATGCGGCAGTGTACCGTGCGCATCAACGGCAGGTGCCGGTGGTGCTCGGCTCGGCTACGCCAGGCTTAGAGACTTGGCATAATGCTCGCCAAGGTCGTTATCGCCTGATTGCCCTGCAACACCGCGCTGTGGGTGGCGCCATGCCACCGCAAATTGAAATTATCCCCATGCACCGCGCCAAGACGGTAGAGGGCTTGCATCAGGCCACCTTAAATATCATGCGGGATCATCTGGCATCGGGGCAGCAGGTGCTGGTGTTTATTAATCGCCGTGGTTACGCGCCGGTATTGTCTTGCGGCGAATGTGGCTGGTTGGCGGAGTGCAAACGCTGCTCGGCCAAATTGGTGCTGCACTTAAAAGAGCGACGTTTGCGCTGCCACCATTGTGGCTATGAAGAGCAGATTCCTGCTGCTTGCCCAGATTGTGGTAATCAAGATTTACGCCCACTAGGGCAGGGCACACAGCGGGTAGAAACGGCTTTAGAAGGCTTGTTTCCTGAGGCGAAAATCTTACGTATTGATCGAGATAACACACGGCGTAAAGGCAGCTTGCAAGAAATGCTGCGCCAAGTGAGTGCGGGCGAGGCTAATTTACTGGTTGGTACGCAAATGATGGCGAAGGGGCATGATTTTCCATCGCTTAATTTAGTGGTGGTGCTCAATGCCGATGCTGGCTTGTTTAGTGTGGATTTCCGTGGTGAAGAGCGTATGTATGCACAGCTCTTGCAGGTGGCGGGCCGTGCTGGGAGGGCGGGTACACAGGGACGGGTGTTGATTCAAACCGGCTATCACGATCATCCTTTTTACAGCCAACTTTTGGCGCAGGATTACGCGGCTTTTGCTGATAGCCAGTTGGATGAGCGGCGCAGTATGCAGCTGCCCCCGTTTGCTGCTTATGCCTTGCTACGCGCCGAAGCAGAAGATGGGGCCTTGGCAAAAGCGTTCCTTGCTGAGCTACAAAGTGTTTTGGCTGATGCACCTGGCGTGCAGATGTTTGATCCTATCGCGGCCAGTATGCAGCGCAAAGCGGGGATGGAGCGTTGGCAGCTATTGGTGATGTCTGATGCCCGCCATCCTTTGGTGAATGCACTGAAGCGGATTATGCCCATGCTGGAGGCGCGCAATAATAAGGTGCGCTGTATTTTAGATGTGGACCCGATCGAGCTTTAAAATAACCCAATCTGTATTGAGCATGCGTAAGTAAAAAAGGCCTTCCACTCTGGGTGGAAGGCCTTTTGCATTTGGCTTAGGGCATTAATGAATGCCGCCGCTCGCTTGGAAGTGTTTCTCTAGTTTATTTACCCCTGCCGCCATAAGTAACGTGAGGATTAAATACAGGAAAGAAATGGTCAGGTACGGCTCCCAATAGCGGGAGTAGGCTCCAGCCACGGTTCGGGCTGCATAGGCTAGCTCAGCAAGTCCAATGGCGGAAACCAGTGAGCTATCTTTGAGCAGCATAATGGCTTCATTACCCAGCGGTGGCAACATGCGTCTGAAGGCTTGCGGGATAATCACAAAGCGCATGGTTTGCCAGTAGTTCATCCCTAAGGAGCGTGATGCTTCAAACTGCCCTTTGGCAATGGACTGAATCCCTGCACGGAAAATCTCGGTGATATACGCGCCAGCATTGAGGGTAAGCGCCACAAGGCCAGACATAAATGCGCCGTAATCTTGGCGCATGGTTGCTGCTAAATCGCCACTAATCAATAAGCCATCCGTGGGGTGAACCAACATCGGCATGACGGCAAAGTGGGTGAGTAAGATCTGTACAAATAAGGGCGTGCCACGAAAAAATGTGACGTAAGCGGATGATGGCCAGCGGATAAGAAAGCGAACGGGGTATTTCCAGATTCCATGTTTAACATCAGCAAGGCGGGCCATCCCTGCAAATAGGCCGATTAAAGTACCAAAAACCACCGCAATAAGAGTAATACCAATGGTCATTTGCATGCCATCGATAAACAGTGAGCGATATTCCCAAACAATCTGTAATTGAAAGTTAGATAGAAGGGGAACTGCGGTTTGCATCTGTTGCCAGAATGTAATGAAGTCCATTGTCATGCCATATTCAGATTGCAGAATAAAAAAGCGCAAGCCAGCAGGATTGCGCTTCTGAAAGATATACGCCCGATTTTAAATGATTAAGCTTAGTTTCCGAAGTACTTCTTGTGGATTTTGTCGTAAGTGCCATCGGCTTTAATGGCAGCGATGCCTTTATTAAGCTTTTCTATTAGCTCTTTATTACCTTTCTTTACGGCAAAGCCATAGTATTCTTTTGCGAAAGTTGCATCATCAATGGTTTTTAGACTAGATGACTTATTATTGGCAATAAAGTTAATCACTACACCATTATCAGCAACAACGGCATCAACCCCGCCATTTTGCAACTCTTTAATCGCCAGTGGGGTAGATTCAAAGCGCTTGATATTAGGATTTGTTTTACCAAGCAGTTTTTGTACGATCTCGTCACCCGTGGTGCCCGTTTGTACCCCCACTTTTTTATCTTTCAGTGCTGTAAAGTTAGTAATGTTACTTTTTTTACCAATAGCAATGAGTTGTTTAGCTTCAAAGTAAGGGTCAGAGAAGTCCATGCTTTGTTTGCGTTCAGGCGTAATGGTTACGGCGGAGGCTACTAAATCACGATCACCTGAGCTAAGCGTCGCAAAAATACCTTCCCAAGGGGTGTTGTGCAGT
Organism: Iodobacter sp. CM08; assembly: GCF_033446605.1. NCBI lineage: Bacteria > Pseudomonadati > Pseudomonadota > Betaproteobacteria > Neisseriales > Chitinibacteraceae > Iodobacter > Iodobacter sp. CM08. The sequence continues at coordinate 24,312 of NZ_JAWQUO010000032.1, forward strand.
TGAACTTCTATGCCAGCTTTTGAGGCTACTGCTTTAATGACATCCATATCGAAGCCAACGATTTCTTTCTTCTCGTTTACAGACTCAAATGGTGCGTAGGCCGCATCCGTTGCAACTTGATAAACCTTGGCTGCATAGGCTTGCGTGGAGAGCAGTGTTGCACTGGCAAGCAATAGAATTATATTTTTTTTGCTGAACATATTGTGATCTCTCTGCATTTGAGTGGTTTACCGATTCTGTGCCGTAACGCATTCGGTAAGGTAAGACTAAGTGCTGGGTTCTTATTTGAATATCAGGCTATTCCCGCATTTTAAACAGCATAAATGAGCGGTTTTATTTTGCAAGTAGGGGCTTGATATACCCCAATAAAAAAGGCTCTGTCTGCGTTAACAGTTGAAATACGTTCTTCTCGCTATACTGAAATATAGGTCGCAAGGAGAAAGCATCATGAAATCTTCTGTATTTCACGAATGGATGAAATCTTTGCCGCAATTGAGTCGCGTGCAGCGGATTCATCTACTCGAAGCGGTCAATTTATCGATCAACCAAGATGAGATCGCTTCCAGTCTTGAAGAGAACAACATACCGCAGTGCAATCGCTGCGGCGGCTCACACTATTACCGCTGGGGGAAGCAAGCGGGATTGCAGCGTTATCGTTGCCGTGATTGCCGACATACCTACACCGTTTTATCCGGCACGCCGCTGGCACGACTGCGGCACAAAGACCAATGGCTGCAATACAGCAAAGCCTTGATTCAGGGGCTAACTGTTCGTGCCGCAGCCACTGAATGTGGGGTACACAAAAACACGAGCTTCCGTTGGCGGCACCGTTTTTTGACGCTTCCTTCGCGCCTTAAACCCCGATTATTACAAGGTATCGTTGAGGCTGATGAGACCTATTTTCCTTTGTCTTTCAAGGGTTCACGCCATCTGCCACGTCCCGTACATCGGCGCGGGCATGCGCTCCGAAAAAAAGGGACGGGCAAAGATCAAGTCCCCGTTTTGGTGTTACGCAATCGGCAAGGAGTTACCACCGATTTTAAATTACTCGTTGCGAATACGAAGAGTATCGAGCCGGTACTGTCTGCTGTTCTGGCTCCTGATGTCATGCTGTGCAGTGATGGCGCGGCGGCCTATCGTTTGGCAACAGCACACTTAGGCCTCAGCCACTGTGCCGTGAATCTCAGCCAAGGCATCCGTGTTCGAGGGGCTTATCATGTGCAAAATGTGAATGCATATGATAGTCGACTCAAAAATTGGATGACTCGTTTTCATGGCGTAGCCACCAAATACTTAGAAAGCTATTTAGGCTGGCGGCGATGGTTAGACCGTGCAGGCAAAAATATCACAGCAAAATCAGGGATTGAGCAGGCGATAGGAAAAAATATCCTTTTCAACTATTAATGCAGACAGAGCCATAAAAAACCGGCAAATGTAGTGGCCGGTTTTTTATTGGGTGATTGCTGTCTGGATTATTGCAGCAAAGTAGTGATTAACTTGAGGGGTTAAGCAATCATTTCTTCCATGCCTGAGCCTAGGTCGGTGATTTCTTCTAGTTGAAGGCTAAATGCGGCTAGATCCATGTTTAAGAAGGCAAAGGAAGCTGTTGGCAAGCTTGCCGCCCATTCTTCGCTGGTACTAAGGTCGGATTCTTTTTGGGCGATATGCAGGGCAATATGCAGAATATGGCTTAATTTAGTTGGTGGTTCTTGCTCGTTGGGCGTGTTTTGGTATTTCACGGCCATTTGGATGTCCACTGGAAAATTCCAACGTCTAGCCAGCTCTTCACCCACCATCACATAGTCAAAGCCAATGTTGTTGGTTTCTAGGGCGACACGATCTGCTGCACCATTGTCTACATATTGATCAATTTTTACGGCTAGCTCTGGTGCCACAATATGAATGAGCATCTCACCAATGCTATGAATCATGCCGGTGGTGAAGGCGATTTCACCATTAAATTTGGCTGATTTAGAGATCCATTTAGCCAGTGTTGCAACGCGCAGGCTATGTTTCCAGAAACGTTTGCGATCAAAGCCGGGCGTGGTGATAAAAGCGCCCGTTACACCAGAGGCCACCACCAAAGTGCGTACGGTGTTAAATCCGAGCACCACAACGGCATCGTTGACAGAGGCAATTTGTCTGGAAGCACCAAAGTGGGCAGAATTAGCTAAACGTAGCACTTTTGCGGTAATGACTTGATCTAGGGCGATTTTTTTTGCAATTGTTTCGATATCAATATCATCTTTACTAAAGCTATCTATTAGCTCTTGAACAACTTTGGGTATGGTGGGTAATTTGTGTGTTTGTTCGAAAACTTCTTCAAGTTTCATGCTGCTCTCCCGTATTGCCTGCATTTTATGTTAATGCCGTCTTTATCCTAGAACAAGCCTAGGCTCTTCGCTAGCCACTGACTAGGCTTAAGCGGCTATTGTTTTGTAATTTAAAAAAAAGGCGACGCAAGGGTCGCCTTTTTTGATGGCATTGGTATGAAAGCTATATATTACTTAGCTTCACCTGCAACGACTTCAATGACTTCCCACTTGCCGCTCTTAACTTGGTAGACAGTGATTGGGCCGTTTTTGATATCGCCTTTTTCATCAAAGCTGATGACGCCGGTTACGCCCTTGTATTCAATTTTTTGTAATTCAGGCAGGTATTTTGCGGGCTCAGTGGAGCCGGCTTTTTTCATGGCCTCAATCATTACTTTGGTAGCATCATAATTGTAAGGTGCGTAGAGATTAACTTCTACACCAAACTTAGCTTTAAATTTGGCTAAGAATTCTGCGCCACCTGGCATGCTTTCTTTGGATTGGCCTGGGCTTGAAGAAATCATGCCTTCAGAGTCAGCACCCGCTAATTTAATAAATTCTGGAGTTTGTGTACCATCGCCGCCCATGATTTTGGCGGCAATACCCAGCTTTTTAGCTTGTTTTTTAAGGGGGGCGGCTTGAGCATCCATACCACCGTAAAACACGAGGTCAGGTTTTGCACCTTTAATGCTGGTCAAAATAGCGTTGAAGTCGGTTTCTTGGTTGGTGGTGAATTCGCGTTTCACTACTTCCGCCCCTGCGGCTTTGGCTGCTTTTTCGAACTCATCAGCCAAGCCTTGGCCGTAAGCCGTGCGGTCATCAATGATGGCTACTTTCTTAGCTGCCAATTTTTTAACTGCAAAGTCACCCAATACCTTGCCCTGCTGCGCATCATTACTCATCACGCGAAAAGCGGATTTAAAGCCTTGAGCGGTATAAGCCACGGCGGTAGCGGATGGGGAGATTTGTGGAATACCGGCGTCAGCGTAGATTTTTGAAGCGGGGATGGTGGTGCCAGAATTCATGTGGCCGATAATCCCTGCCACTTTCATATCGACAAAGCGTTGAGCCACGGTGGTCGCTGTTTTAGGATCGGCCTGATCGTCTTCTGAAACCAATTCAAATTTGATTTTCTTGCCGCCAATATCGGCACCGCCTTCAGCGTTGACTTCGTCGATGGCCATACGCGTGCCATTTTCGTTGTCTTTACCAAAGTGGGCGTTATTACCGGTAAGCGGTGCAGAGTGGGCGATTTTTACGGTGTCACCGCTGCTGGTGGTGGGTTTCGCTGTTTCAGCGGCTGCTTGGCTGGCGACTTCCTTGGGGGCTTCTTGTTTGCCACATGCGCCTAAAGTCAGGATGGCTGCCGCGATAAGGCTGTAACGTGCAAAAGTCATATCATTTCTTCCTTGGTGTTTATGATTGCGTCGCAGGCCGATGCCTGCCTTATTAAAGGCTATTCACTATTACGCTCGCAATCGAATTTCGGGAAATAGCAGTGAGCTGTATCTAAGGCGCAACAGAGTCTTTTGCTTGGTATTTTTACCCATGTGGCATGTGTCGTAGAGATTGAGGCTGATTTAGCCCCTGCCTAGCTAAGGAGTGTGGTTGTTTGGCCTTGTTGACTTAGAGTAGGCCCTGTTCTGCCATAGAAATGACCTGATGTGCAGCAACAATGCAGTGGTCGAGTAAGCTCACGTCGATAATCTCTAAAGTATGGCGCAATTGTTGGGTGATATGGATATCCGCATCCGATGGCTTGGGGCTGCCTGAGGGGTGGTTATGCGCCACGATCACTGCTGCAGCATTGAGCGCTAAGGCGCGCCTTGCCACTTCTCGCGGGTAGATGCGTGTTTCTGACAGCGAGCCTTTAAATAAGGTTTCCGCGCTGATGAGCTGGTGTGCGGTATTTAGAAATAGCGCATGAAACTCTTCATGATCTAGCCCGCGTAAGCGCAGCTGCAAAAATGCTTTTACTGAGGCGGGGGAGGTAAAGGCATCGACAGTGCGTAGTTTCTCACTTAAAGCGCGTTTCGCCATTTCTAATACGGCTTGCAATTGGCAGTATTTAGCGGCACCCATGCCGTGTACTTGGCAAAGCGTATCGAGTGGCGCTTGGAATAGTTTTTCTAATGAGCCAAAGTGCAGCAGTAAATCGCGGGCTAAATCAACCGCGCTTTTGCCTTTTACCCCAACGCGTAAAAATAAAGCCAATAGCTCGGCATCACTGAGGCTTTCAGCACCATGTGCTAAGAGCTTTTCTCGGGGCCGCTCATCTTCGGGCCAATCGGTAATTGCCATTACGTAAACGCCGTTATATCCAGCACTTAGTGTAGGTGTTTAAGTGAGTTGCTGCGCATAGGCGCAGCAACTCTCCCTATCAGCGTTGTTTGTACTTAGGGGATAAACGCAGGTTTAAAACTTATAGCTGGCCTCAATACGGATATCGCGGCCTGCTTCAGGGTGGCCTAAGACTTTTTTCAAGCGGGCATGATAGGCAAAGGTGGCTTGATCGTAATACTGCTGATCAAACACATTCTTAACGGCAAAGCGCAGATTAAGCGTGTCTTTTTTGAGTGGCTGCCAGTTTACATACAGATCGTTTACGCCAAAGCCTGCTTTGGTCATCGGCGTAGTGCTGGCGACGGGGGTGTAGTCTAAAGCTTCAACAAAACGACCTTGCCAGCCAAGTTGCAGGCTATAAGTAGGGATGTCGTAAGCAGCATGGGTCGTCCATGAGCGGCCATAGCTGGTACCTAAGCCCTGATCACCATCGCTAAATGGCTTACCATCGCGATCACTTTTGCTTTCTGCAATAGATAGGCCGATACGCAAATTACCCTCGCGATATTCAGAACGCAGCTCGTAGCCCTTGATGTCCACATCGGCCACATTCATACGGCAATCTGCATCGGGGTTAGCCGTGCAAGTGTCGACATCAATGAAGTTGTCGATATTTTGTTGGAATAAATTACCGCTCAGAGTGAAGCCTTTGTTTGTAAAAACAAAGCCCACTTCAGAATTACTGGCTTTTTCTGCCTCAATTTTTGGCGCATTTGCCCAAGCAATCATATCGAGTAAAAAGACTTCATTTAAGCCTACGCCACGCAATGCCTTAGCGTAGCCTGCTTTTAGCTGCAGGCTATCGATGACTTGCCAGCTCACTCCGGCGCTTGGTGAGAAGCCGTTACTTTTGAAGTTTTGATTATGGTTATCAGTGTAGTCGTAGCGATCATAGCGCAGACCTGCAGACACATTTACCTTGCCAAAGTCGAGTAGACCTTCAACATAGCCACCCGCAACGGTGCTTTCTTCTTTACCTGAGCCAGTATTTTGGTAAGGGTCACGGATTTGATTGGTTTGTGAGTTTTCTTTGCGTAAGTTTACGCCGTACTTAAGCAGGTGCTCGCCAATGGCGCTTTTTAAGCCAATATCTAGGCCTTGGGTGGTGATGGATTCACTGCTGTATTCACCGGCTTTATTGGTGCGATCGCCTTCTACTTTGGATTGATAAAGGGTCGCTTCAATGCGGGAGATCGGGCCAAAGTCTTTGCCATCATATTTTAATGAGGTGGTGTTGCGCAGCAGGCTTTGCGGCATGGCTTCGTTAGGTAAAACGGGGTGCTTAAAGCCGACCATATTGGCACGTAGATAGCGGGTGCCTTTGTCTTCCGTGGCTTGATGGCTGAGCGAGAGGCGTTGGCTTTCGCTGATATTTGCGCCCAATTTAATTAATAGATTGCGCTGTTTGGAGCCGGAATTTATTTCATCAATCCCACCGCCGCTTTGGTAGTCGGATAAATCTAGATGGCTGGCAGATATTAAGCCATCTACGCTGCCAAAGCGGCCGTAAACGGTGGCTCCGGTTTTCCAGCCCTTATTACTCATTAGGCCACCAGAGAGCAGTGCGCCGGTGTTTTGGCCTTCGCTTAATAAATCGCTGGCATCAAGGGTGAGCACACGAATCGCCCCGCCTAAAGCACCAGGCCCTGCACTGGCTGCCGCCGTGCCTTTTTCGATTTCGACGCGCTTAATTAAAGCCGGATCAATCACCAGAGTGCTTTGGTGATGGTAGAGGTGATTATTTTGTGTGGCACCATCAATCGATACATTCAGCATCGATTCTTCCATGCCGCGGATATAAACCTTTTGCGCGACAGGATTGCTACCGCCACTGACGCTGATTTCTGCGTCTTGCTTAAACATATCGTGCAAATCACGCGCTTGGCTTTCTTTTAGCTGAGCGCGCTCTACTGTGCCGTCTTGGCTGGGGGTTTGTGCAATAGCCTGTACGGCTGGCAATTGCACGATATCTTCAGCATAAACATTGAATGCAAGGGGTAAGAGCACAACTAAGCTGCGTAAGGGTAAAGGGGGCATAGCAAACACTCCGTAAGCATTCTTATCTTTTAAATGAGAATTGTTTTCATTAGAATGATGGCATTTTTACACAAGCTGTGCAGGCTGTCCTTTGCGTAAGACAACAAAATCTTTGCGTGGAGAGTGGTTTTTCTTTCTATCGCTTGTTGATTGCGGGCATAAAAACTAGGTTAGGAAATGGGTAAACGTGAGGTTGATTTTCATCAGGCTGACTTAGATCATTTGTTTGGCGATGAAGCGCAGAATGTGCCGCAGCAGGGGGCCTTACTTCGTGGGCGGTTTATTGTCGAAGATTTACGACCAGGGCTGTCTTTGCACGGTAATGAAGTCGAGTTTTTACAGGCGCACGATAGTGAGGGGCCGCTAAGCCCAGGGCTAAGGCTAATCATTATGCTGGAGGGTAAAGTGGATGCCTGCTTTGGCCCGCTATCATTAGAATTGGGAGGAAGTAATCGTTGCTTGCTGGTGTCTAGTGTGGAGGATGAGCTACTGAAGCGGCAGATTGCGCAAGGTGGGTATCAGCGACAGATTGTGCTTGCCTTGGAGCAAAGCTGGTTTGAGGAGGGGGGGCTATCCTCAATGGCGGATTTTAAAAGTGTGGAGTGCTTCTGCTCACAACACTTAGCCCATCGCACGCTGCATCCTGATCGGGCATTATTACAGCTTGCCGAAGGCCTACTACAGCCCTCATACGATAGCCCGTATTTACAAAAAATTTACCGTGAATGCCATTCACTTGAGCTGATTCTGTTTGCCTTGAATCAGCTTAAACAAGCCGTGCCACTGAAGGCCCGTTCACGGCATCGGGCGGCTCAGCTATTGGAATTATTACAATCCGATGCGGCTGGCCAAATGTCGCTAGAGCAAATGGCGCAGAATTTAGGGAGTAACACCACCACATTACAAAGAGAGTTTCGTGCGATATATGGCGTAAGTATTATTACTTGGTTACGGCGGCATAAATTACAGGAGGCACGCCAAGTGCTTGAACGTGATTCATGCAGCGTGTTAGACGCCGCTTTGCTTGCGGGCTATAACAGCCCCGCAAACTTTGCGACGGCGTTTAAGCGCGAGTTTGGATTTACACCTAGGCAGGTGGGGCAGCGGTTTATGTAACTTCGGTTATGCACAGCGATGTTTAGCCCATGAAAAGTACTCAATATTATAATTAGGTCTTTTCTTGATTTGTTTTTATATTAAGTGGTTGATTTAAAACGAATCACAATGCGTTGTTTGTTTGTATTTTTTGAGTTTTATAAATAATTTATTGTTTATCTTGTTGTTATGTCATCAAAACAGCCACTTATAATAAATGTTAAATAGCTTAGGGCTACAGCTTGTTGACTAAAATCTTGCATTGCAAAATATTATTACGGTTAATGCCATGGTCTATCCTCAGTTAAACTAATGGCTGTATATGATTGAAAAGGTGCTTACTATGAGCCAAAAACGCATCGTACTTGGGGTAACGGGTGGTGTTGCCGCTTATAAATCGGTTGAGCTGGTGCGCTTGCTGACCAAAGCGTCTTATGAAGTGCAGGTGGTGATGACGGAAGCTGCGACCCAATTTGTGGGGCCGGTGACGTTTCAAGCGGTATCGGGCCGCCCTGTTTTTGTGGATTTATGGGATGGGCGTGCGCCTAATAATATGGCGCATATTGATTTAACCCGTGGTGCCCATGCCATTGTGGTGGCACCAGCGACGGCTGATTTTATGGCCAAGGTGGCTCAGGGCTTTGCCAATGATTTGTTGTCTACGATGGTGGCCGCAAGAGATTGTCCGCTATTGCTGGCCCCCGCTATGAATCGGCAAATGTGGGAGAACCCACCTAATCAGCGCAATGTGGCGCAGTTGATGGCTGATGGCGTGCAAATTTTAGGGCCGGGAGAGGGTGAGCAGGCCTGTGGTGAGGTGGGGCTTGGGCGAATGCTAGAGCCAGATGACTTGCTGCAGCATATTGAGGCTTTTTTTCAGCTGAAGTTATTGGCAGGTAAACGGGTGTTGATTACCGCTGGGCCTACGTTTGAGCGGATTGATGCAGTGCGCGGTATTACTAATAGTAGCTCGGGTAAGATGGGCTACGCCATTGCGCGTGCGGCTTGGGAATCTGGTGCAGATGTGGTGCTGGTTTCAGGGGAAACTGCCTTGGCTGCGCCTTTAGGCTGCCGACGGATTGACGTGCAAAGTGCGGAGGAAATGTTGCAAGCGGTGAATGCCGAGGTGGATGAGGCAGATATTTTTATTAGTGTTGCGGCGGTATCTGATTACTATGTGCTCAATCCATCTGAGCAAAAAATTAAAAAAGACGCACATATTCTGACGTTGGAGCTAGGGCCAAATCCAGATATTTTGGCTAATATCACCGCCAGAGATAATCCACCCTTTTGTGTGGGCTTTGCTGCGGAGTCTGAAAACCTGTTGGAATACGCTGAAGCTAAGCGTCGGCGTAAAAAACTACCACTACTCGCGGCCAATTTAGTGCAAAACGCGATGGGCGCAGATGATAATGAAATTATTTTGCTTGATGATGACGGAGAAACCCGTTTAACTCGCGCCCCTAAGCTGGATGTGGCGCGTCGTTTGATCGCTCATATCGCTCGGTTGTATCAAAAAAGGTAAACAAAATGTCTGTTATCGATGTAAAAATTTTAGATACGCGGCTGAGAGAAAACCTGCCGCAATATGCAACCAAAGGTTCGGCTGGCTTGGATCTGCGTGCTTGCCTTGATGTACCTATGGTGCTGGCGCCTGGTGCTACTCAGCTGGTGCCAACGGGTATGGCGCTTCATTTGGGTGATCCGGGCTTGGCGGCGATGATCTTGCCTCGCTCTGGCTTAGGACATAAACACGGGATTGTGTTGGGTAACTTGGTGGGTTTGATTGATTCAGATTATCAAGGGCAGATTTTTGTCTCGGTATGGAATCGTAGCCAAGTGCCTTTTACTATTCAGCCAATGGAGCGCATCGCGCAGCTGGTGATTGTGCCTGTGGTACAGGTGGATTTTAATCTGGTGGATGAATTTTCTGAATCAGATCGCGGTGCGGGTGGTTTTGGTAGCACAGGTAAGCATTAATTGTTGTGAAGCATAAAAAAACGGGCGTAAGGCCCGTTTTTTTATGCTTGAAAGAAAGTAAGTCTTATAACTGGGATTGCAAATAATTAGGTAGGCCAATGGCCTTGATTAGGCCCAATTGTTGTTCTAACCAATGCGCATGATCTTGTTCGGTATCATCTAAAAGTTTGATCAACATATTACGGGTAACGTAATCTTGTTCTTGCTCGCAGATGGCAATAACGCGTTTTAGTGCGGTAGCTACATCATATTCAGTGAGTAGATCGTTATGCAGCATGGCAGGTACATCTGCACCAATGCGTAACGCGTCACGGCCAGCAACATCAGGGATCCCGCCTAAGAATAAAATGCGTGCAATAAGCAGCGTGGAATGGCCAATTTCATCTTGGCGCTCATGATCGATGCGCTCATAGAGCTTGCTATAGCCCCAATTATGATACATCTGGCTATGTACAAAATACTGGTCAACAGAAGTCAGTTCAGTGACCAGTAGCTCTTTTAAGCCTGCGATTACATTGTTTTTGCCTTGCATGATGATCTTCCTTAGGCTTCGATTTGTGATTGGAGATAATTAGGTAAGCCCAGCGAAACTTGTAGCTCGGCTTGGGTTTCTAGCCAATCAACGTATTCTTCTTCGTCCTCAAGGAGATCTTCTAGGATATCGCGTGAGACATAATCTTGCTCTAGCTCACAGGTTTCAATGGCTAGCCGTAAAGTGGTGAGGTGGGCGCTGACGAGTTTTAAATCACACGCTAGCATTTCAGGGGTATTTTCGCCGATATAGAGCTTGCCGAGCTGTTGTAGATTAGGCAGGCCTTCTAGCATCAGGATGCGCGTAATCAGCTTGTCTGCGCGTTTCATGGCATCAATCGATTCGTGATAAACCGCATCATTTAGCTTTTTTAAGCCCCAGTTGCGGTACATACGTGCGTGTAAGAAAAATTGATTGATGGCGATTAATTCATTGCCAAGTACGCTATTGAGCGAGCTTAAGACGAGTTTGCTACCTTGCATTATGTATTCTCCAAAGTATCAAATCTAATTAATTCTTAATTAGATTTGATTTGATTTCAGGGGTTTTCTCCCTTTTTATATGGAATATAGCTTTTTATAATTTTACTGCTAACGGGGTATTTTATTCTTTTTTTTGTATTTTGCCACTGTTTATTGTGCCGTTAAGCATTTGTTTTATGTATTAAGAATTATTCTTTTTTTTCGTTCAACAAAATGGTTGATTATGGTGGGTAATATTTAATTCATTATTAAAAATAATGCATTCAATCTATTTCTAAATAAAAACCATTATTATTTCGACGTGGTTTATGTTATTTTTTGTGCCTATTGATGATTGCTTTGGAGTTGAAATGCGCTTGCCTGATGAAATGATTGCTCTTGCACAGCAGCTGGCGGAGCTGAGTGCTGCGGTGATTCGCCCTTATTTTCGTCATCCTTTAGTGATTGACGATAAAAATGATCACAGCCCTGTGACGATTGCGGATCAAGAAGCCGAGCGTGTGATGCGTGAGCTGATTCAAAAAACGCGCCCACAAGATGGCATTATTGGTGAAGAATTTGGGTGTGAGCATGAAGACGCTGAGTGGGTGTGGGTGCTAGACCCAATTGATGGCACTAAATCGTTTACGGTGGGGCGAGCATTGTTTGTTACGCTGATTGGCTTGCTGCATTACGGCAAGCCTGTGTTGGGCGTGATTAACCAGCCTATTCAAAATGAGCGTTGGTTGGGGATTACAGATCAAGGTGCATGGCTCAATGGTGTGCCGGTGGTGGCAAATCAAATTGCGCAGTTGCAAGCGGCAAGGCTGGGCACTACAGGGCCGCAATATTTGGATGTGGGGGCGGCTGCTTTTGCGCGTTTATCTGAGCAATGTCGTTTTAATACTTATGGTGGTGATGGCTATTTGTATGCGCAGGTGGCTAGTGGTTGGTTAGAGTTGGTGGTGGAAGAGGGCTTAAAGCTGCATGATTTTGCTGCATTAGCGCCGGTGGTGAATGGTGCAGGGGGCAGAATGACCGATTGGCAGGGAAAAGACTTAGATATTCATAGTGAAGGACGGGTATTAGCAGCGGCTAACTCAATATTACACGCGGCAGCGCTGCCATTTTTTCTGAACGCGGTATAATGAATGTATTCGTCACACTAACGTGGATTGCCATGTTTAAGAACACACAATACGTTTCAGATTTTACGCAATTTATGCAAGGCTATTTGGGTGATAATCCTGAAGTTGCTCAGGGCCAGCTTGAAGGCCGCGCGCTTCTTTGGGATAAAGCGCCCCTAGATCTAGACGAGTGTTCGCGCTCTGCAGAGTCTAAAGTGCAGCAAAAGCCTTATCCTTATCAAGCTGATTAAGTTTTAAGCTTTCCCCAATAAAAAACACCGCCGTTTGCATAAATGGCGGTGTTTTTTTTGGTAAGTGTAGTTATTAGGTATGGTATTGGCTGATTAAGGTATTGAGCGTAACGGCAATCTGGCGAAGCTCTTCGGATAGCTCGCTCGTGCTGCTCGCCGTAGCGTGATTTTCTTCGCTGGCCTGGGCGATTCTTTCAATATTATTGGCAATATCTTGGCTGGCGGAGCTTTGTTCTCCAATGGCATCGGCCATCTGGGCAATGTCGCTCACCGTATTTTTGGATTGCTGCTCCAGATGTGCTAATGATTCGGCCACGCTTTGTGTGTTACGCACGCCACTTTCAACCATGCGGCTGGCGTGTTGCATGCCCTCTGATGCGGTGCTGGTGTCTCTTTGTACCGCTTCGATCTTGGCGGTTATTTCGCTGGTGGCCTGCGTGGTGCGCTCGGCCAGTTTTCTGACTTCATCGGCTACCACGGCAAAGCCACGGCCTAAATCTCCTGCACGGGCGGCCTCAATGGCGGCATTCAAGGCCAGAAGATTGGTTTGATCGGCAATATCTTTAATGACCATGACGATACTGCCAATTTCACCCGAACGCTGGTTGAGTTGGTCGATTACGGCTGCTGAGCGATTGATATTTTCGGCGATTTGACGGATTTCATCGGCGGTACGGTTAGCAGAAAGAGCGCCTTCGGCAGCGGTAGAGGCACCTTGTCTTGCCTCGGTGTTTAAGCCTTCTGCACTGGATGAAATCATATTTACACTAACAGATAGCTCTTCAACCGCCGCTGCTGTGGCGCTCGATGCGGAAGATTGTATTTCGGACGAGTCCGTCATTTGTTTTGCTGCTGTTGAGAGGGCTCCAGCAGAGCTAAGTAGCTGGCTAGAGTTCTTGCGTGATTCACTAATGACTTTACTCATATTAATGAGGAGACGATTAATGACTGCAGAGGACTGGCTAATTTCATCCACCCCAGCTTGGTCAAGCCTGAGTGTTAAATTGCCAGTTTGATCGATTTCGCTAATGGTGGCTTGTAATGCGGCGAGTGGTTTGCGGATGCTACGAATAATAATGAAAGCACTGGCTATGCCAATTAATACGGCAATAAACATTAAAGTAATAGAGATGCTAATTGTGGCTGTGGTAATGGAGTCAAGGGTTTTTTCCATGCCTTTTGCTTTAGCGATGGCTTCATCCGCTAAGGTGGTTAGCCCTTCTTGCATAGCACGAACAGGTTCTTTATATTTTGAAAACTCGGCGTTAATATCTGCAGCTTTTTGATACTTTTGGGCTTCTACCTCATCGGCGATACGATTAAAACCATCGGAATAAGTTTTGAGGTTTTGCGATAGCTCATTTAATTTTTGTACGTCGCCAGCGCTGGCATTGGCTGAGCCGCTTTTAATGGCGGCGTTGGCTTTTTCTAGAGCGGTATCCCATTTTTGATTGTATTCTTTAATTTTTTCAATATTTTCAAAATTTAGAAAAATATCTTTTTCAAAGCGCCTTAAATCAGTGACTTGATGGCGGGCTTCGATCAGGTCTAGCGAGTAGTTTAAATCATGTTGCAACATATTTTCTGTGAGGCTAGCTTGCCGATTTAGCCCCCATAGCCCGAGTGCACCCACGCTGATGAGTAAGATAAGAAGTAGGGCAAATCCACCTACTAGCCTTGCGGCGATTGTAAATTTAGATAGCATGGAAGACTCCAAAGGAACGCAGTTGTTTTAGATTGTAGAGTTGATTTTGCGTATTGCTAGCAAAAAGCACGCTAAGTCGATAAAAAGTTAAGGTGGGTATTTAATTTATTATTTATGGGTAAAAAAAATACCGTATTCAATTGTATGAATACGGTATTGGCAGAGGCGTTTGGCGTCTATCAGGTGTTAATTGCAGACGCTTAATTTAAATGAGTTTATTGCATGCTTGGTTAGCGTTTTTTAAGGTGATTTCCCTTATTTATTACGCATGAAGTCAGCTGTTCGATAAAAAGCATCTTCTAAGTGATCACGTAATGCGTTTTCCATCGGGATTTCTGCCATTGCCTGAAACATGCACATCAGCCACTGATCGCGCTCATCTTCGCCAATGGCAAACGGCATGTGCCGCGCACGCAGCATAGGGTGGCCATGTTTTTCAATAAAGCGCTGTGGCCCGCCTAGCCAGCCAGATAAAAAATCAAAGAATTTATCCCGAATTAGACTGCTGTCGTTGGCGTGCATGGCACGTATGCCGCTAGCGCGTGGGTCGGTATACATAATGTCGTAAAAACGATCAACCAGCTGGCGTAAGACGGCATCACCGCCTAATAGCTGGTAGGGTGTCATGGTCGCTACTTCTTGCATGCTTTAACCCTTAACTGGCTTAACTAAACTGGCGGCTAGCTTGGCGCGCTCACGCGCTTCATCTGTGCTTAATCCCGCGGCTAAAGCCACACCCATGCGGCGGCGGCTAAAGCTTTCTGGTTTGCCAAATAGGCGTAGATCGGCACGGGGTACGGCTAGGGCTTGTTCGATGCCTTCGAAGGCAATGCCGGTTTCTTCTAGATCGCCATAAATCACCGCGCTGGCTGCTGGCTCGCGCAGGCTGGCATCGATCGGTAAATTTAAAATGGCGCGGGCGTGTAGTTCAAATTCTGAAAAGCGCTGGCTAGATAAGGTAACAAGGCCGGTGTCGTGGGGGCGTGGGCTGACTTCAGAAAACCATACCTCGTCGCCTTTTACAAATAGCTCAACGCCAAATAGACCGCGGCCACCTAAATCAGTGGTGATTTTCTGTGCAATATCGCGTGCGCGTTCTAATGCCAGTGGGCGCATCGCTTGCGGCTGCCAGCTTTCTACGTAGTCACCATTTTTCTGGATGTGGCCGATGGGCTCGCAGAAAAAGGTTTCGATTTCTCCAGACGCTCCTAAGGCGCGTACAGTCAGTAGGGTGATTTCATAATCAAAATCCACAAAGCCTTCTACAATGACGCGGCCCTGATTCACACGGCTACCGCTGGCGGCGTATTCCCATGCGGCGTCAATTTCAGCCGCTTCGCGAATAAAAGACTGGCCCTTGCCCGATGATGACATCACCGGCTTGATTAGGCAGGGCAGGCCAATTGCAGCGATGGCAGAACGCATTTCAGCAAGGGACGAGGCAAATTGATAGCTGGAGGTCGGCAAACCTAGCTCTTCTGCGGCAAGGCGGCGAATGCCTTCACGGTTCATCGTGAGGTGGGTAGCGCGGGCGCTTGGAATAACGGTAGCAAGACCATCGGCTTCAATCTCAAGTAGGGCGCTGGTAGCAATCGCTTCAATTTCTGGCACGATTAAATGTGGGCGCTCCAACTCTACCAGTGCGCGTAGTGCGATAGGATCGGCCATATTGATCACATGGCTGCGATGCGCCACTTGCATGCCGGGTGCATCGGCGTAGCGATCGACGGCGATCACTTCCACGCCTAGTCTTTGTAAAGCAATGATGACTTCTTTACCAAGCTCGCCGCTGCCAAGCAGCATAACTTTAGTGGCTGAGGCTGAAAGAGGTGTGCCGATCCGCATGGTTTTTTCCAGAGCATTGAATGCGGCGGATTTTAGCATGTGGCGCCGTTTTGGTGGTTTGGAAGTAAGCGTGTGCGGGCTAATTAGGCCCTTGTAGGCTGCGTGGCCTATAGGGCTTGATCTTGTTGTTTGCCATCATTGAGTTAATGAAGAATAGCGTGCAATATATAAGGGTATTAATCTATTGTAATTATTTAAAAAATAAAATATTAATATGTCATTTTATTTGTTTGTCATGCGTTATTTTTGGGCTAGGGTAATAATCCGCATTTCTTATGTTTTATCAATAATATTCACAGCAAAATCAATTAATCTGGTTTTTAAACGTATTTTATTTACTGGCGTAAATAAACTCGTTATGCTGCGCTCCCCTAGCTGGCTTAGAGGGATGCGTATCTACAGATTTCTATTGAATTAATGACGAGCTTATTATGAAACTTCGCAATATTTTAATCGCAGCCAGTATTTTGGCTACCCCTGCTGCCTTTGCTGGCAATGACTGGTCATTTAAAAATGTCAGTGTCAACTACCTAGACTGG
Source organism: Iodobacter sp. CM08 (assembly GCF_033446605.1). Lineage (NCBI taxonomy): Bacteria > Pseudomonadati > Pseudomonadota > Betaproteobacteria > Neisseriales > Chitinibacteraceae > Iodobacter > Iodobacter sp. CM08. The sequence continues at coordinate 40,539 of NZ_JAWQUO010000032.1, forward strand.
TCTAATGGCACTGAGCAGCGCACCAACGCAGGCGCATTTGCCGGTAAAAAAGATTTTGCCCTTTTAGAGATTGAGGGTGGTTTTGGTGGCGATTGGGGCGAGGCATATGGTTTCTTTGATGTAGAAAACCCAACAAAGGGCACAGACGAAACTGATGCGCGTGAGAATCGTCGTCTTGTTGTTAAAGCGGTGGGTCGTTTTAATTTAGTACAATTAGGTGCCGTACCGCTTCAGGCTTACGTGCATATTTATGATTTGCGTGATACCGGTTCATCATTCTTTACCCAAAATCGCGTGCTAGGTTTAGGTACTAGCCTTTCCAGTGGCAATTTCTGGATTAAGCCATTTATTGGTGGTCATCAGCAGTTTGAGAGCAATATTGGCGCACACGCTAACGGCGTGATGGCGGGTTATGTTGCGGGTTATAGCTTCCAAATGTTTGGTCAATCATTTATGGCTACACAATGGCATGAAACAGAATTTAATCGTGATGATAAATACTTGACCATGGGCAGCCCAGCAGGTGGCGTGACTAAGGGTAATGCAACAGGCCAAAATGGTGCGGTTTCCCTTTGGTGGAATGTCAGCAAAGAGTTTACCACTGGTGTGCAATACCGTTATGCGGATCAGAAGCTAGGCTCTGCTTCTTACCAAAATGCCATGATTTACACTGCAAAATACAATTTCTAATTGTTGTTAATGCACATAAAAAAACCCGCTACGGCGGGTTTTTTTATGTGCTCAATAATTGTTTATTTGCTTGGCCTTCTTATCGCGTTGATCTTTTCTCATTGCTGTGAAAACGGTAATTTATCGTGTAAGCGCGTTTTTTATGGTGTTTCAGCAACAATATTTTGTACCTTGCCTATTTGTTTCTGCATCGCTCATTTTTGTTTTAAATGGCGATTAAATGCGCTGGTTTGCTTTCTTGCCTATATTGTTTGTCTATCAATAGACCATACTTAAGCCGATATTTTTTATGGTGCACAGGCATAGTTGTAATGCGGTATTTGAAGCTTCTCCTCGGCTGGGGCAGAATTTGATATTCTTTTGCTTTGAAACCGTGGCATATTTTTTAAACGTTTCAAAGCAGGCAAGGCAAAGAGCCAAAGAGGGTGGGGTTTGTCTTGTTTTTCTCATTTTTTGAAAGGTATGAACATGAAAAAAATCGTGTCTCTTTTATCGCTCTGCTTTTTGTTTGGCTGCGCCAATCCTGTGCGGGATGGCATTAATAATTTACGTACTTCAGTACGTAATGGGTTTCAAGATATCAAAATTGAAGTAAGCCCTGATGTTTCTAAAATTGCCACTTTAGAAGAATTAAAGCTAGAAGCTACATTGAGCGATCGGTTTGATTTAAATGGCTATGTGACCTACTCAAAATCGTGCAATTTATTTTTAACGATGGATGTGCGTTTTTATAGTGCAGATGGATCATCCATTGGTAATAGCATCGCCATGTCTAAAGCGTACAAGTCAGGCGAGCGGGCAAAATTTAAAGCGTCATCCAAGCAAATTGCAAAAGATAGAAGTGAGCTGATTAGTAAGGTGCTTGTGACAAACTTAAAATGCACATAGTTGCTATCGTCTGAAAGATAGTTTTGTCTCCAAATTTAAAAAAGGAAGCCAAGTGGCTTCCTTTTCATTTATACGCCCTTGCTTAGCAAAAGGCCTAGGCTGGGGGGAGGTAAGAACTTATTAAGTCTTCCTGATTATGTCTCTTGCTCATTTTTTGTTGTTTGTCTGAGCATATCAACGTTAATAGAGTTAACTCGTAGGGGCGCTGCTTGCTGCGCCCTCTCTGAGCAGGGCGCAGCAAGCAGCGCCCCTACAGTAGATTGGCCTACATGTCATATATAGCTTTGTTTGAGCAATAGGGATAATCAGGTAAGTCTTTGTATTTACTTAGAATGCCAGCGAAAGCGTGGAATGCTTTCGCCATCAATGGTTAGGATTTCAGTAAACATGGCTAAAGGGCGCACCCAAAGATCAAAGTCGCCATAAAGGCAGCGATAAACCACCATTTCTTCTTCCGTTTCGCTGTGTTTGGCAAGGCCAATCACTTGATAAAGTGGGCCTTTGTAGTGCTGGTAAATCCCGTTTTTTATGCTACTCATCATCTCTACTTTTGTATTGTGTATGTAAGGTGGCACGGCATGACTTCTTGGCGTGTCAGGGGATAGCAGGTAAGATCCGAGGCGAATCTTTACGCGTATTGTATTTCGCTTTGCTGCATTTGTAATTGGGCTTTATTTGCAGGATGCAGCAGTGGGGCAGGCGCTGGCCAGAAAATTGACGCGAATATTGGGTAGCGTTGATCATCCATTTAAATGATTAGCAGAGGTTGATTGTATGAAGATTGCAGTATTGCCAGGCGATGGCATTGGCCCAGAAATTGTTGCTCAGGCGAGAAAAGTGCTGAATGTTTTGCAGCAAGAAGGCCTTGTGATGGAGCTGACCGAAGCGCCACTGGGTGGTGCTGCTTACGATCAATACGGCTCGCCCTATCCTGAAGTCACCCAACAGCTAGCGCGGGAAGCAGATGCGGTGTTGCTGGGTGCGGTGGGAGGCCCTGCTTACGATAATCTAGACCGCCCTTTGCGCCCAGAGCGCGGCCTGCTGGCTATCCGTAAAGATTTACAATTATTTGCCAATTTGCGCCCAGCCATTTTGTATCCAGAGCTGGCCAATGCTTCCACACTGAAGCCTGAAGTGGTAAGCGGCCTAGATATTATGATTGTGCGTGAGCTGACCGGCGATATTTACTTTGGCCAGCCCCGTGGTATCCGTATCAATGAAGCGGGTGAGCGGGAAGGCTTTAACACCATGCTTTACGCCGAATCCGAAGTGCGCCGTATTGCACATGTGGCCTTTAATATTGCCATGAAGCGCAATAAAAAATTGTGTTCGGTGGATAAAGCCAACGTGCTGGAAACCACCGAATTCTGGAAAGAAATCATGATTGATGTGGCTAAGGAATACCCTGAGGTCACGTTGACGCATATGTATGTTGATAACGCCGCTATGCAGCTGGTGCGTAACCCTAAGCAGTTTGATGTGATGGTCACTGGCAATATCTTTGGCGATATCTTAAGTGATGAAGCCTCTATGCTGACTGGCTCGATTGGCATGCTGCCTTCGGCGTCGCTTGATAAAAATCACAAAGGCTTGTACGAACCTAGCCATGGCTCTGCGCCGGATATCGCGGGTAAAAATATTGCTAATCCGCTGGCGACTATTTTATCGGTGGCCATGATGATGCGTTACAGCTTTAATCTGGAAGCAGTTGCGCTACGTATTGAAAACGCCGTGAAAAAAGTATTGGCCGATGGCCTGCGCACCGCCGATATTTACGAAGAAGGCACCCGCAAAGTCAGCTGCTCAGAAATGGGCGATGCCGTGGTGGTGGCGCTTTAAGTCTTTAGCACGCCGATAAGTACTAAGGCATAAGTTATCGTGTATTAGGACAATTAGCAGCGTCATTCCCGCGTAGGCGGGAATCCAGCTACGCTGATGGATCCCCGATAAAAAAACTCGGGGACGACGCTTTGCATGTATTTAAAATTTGAAATAATTTTTGCTGGGCTACCCCGCTAATTAGGATAAGGCTTGTAAAATAAGCAGCTGGACGCATTTATAAGCAGGGCGCATATTGCGCCCTGTTTGTTTTAGTAAATTAAAGGACTGGATCATGGCAACAAAACCACTTTCTCTAGCGGTAATCGGCGCTAATAGCACTTCGGGCGAAACATTATTGGAGGTGTTGGGAGCAACGTCCCAGTCATTCTCTACTTTTTTCCCTTTAGCGCTGGAAGACGAAGGCGAGATGGTGGAGTTTCGCGGCCAAGATTTCCCAATTCTTGCCCTGGATGAATTTAACTGGCAAGTGCCCGATTTAGTGGTGTTTTGTGGCGAAGATACTGCCGCCGCAGCGCAATATGCCACGATAGCGGCCGAATCAGGTGCGGCAGTGGTAGATTTAAGCGGCGGTGCGGACGCGCCATTGGCAGAAGCAGATGCTCGGCTAAAGAAAGGTGGCGTGGCACGTTTGCCGCATCAAGTCACCACCATTTTGTTGCCTGTGCTCAAGGCCTTGGCTAAAGCAGCACCCTTCTCTGGCTTAACCGTTACGGCTATGTTGTCGGTATCGCAAGACGGTAAGGCGGCGATTGATGAGCTATCTGAGCAGACCCGCGCCCTGTTTGCCCAAAGTGAAGTACAAAGCCATGTTTATCCAAAGCGCATGGCGTTTAATTTGCACCCGGTGGCAGGCGCTGTGGATGAGTACGGTGCAAGCGTGGAAGAGCAGCGCATCATTGGCGAAGTGGCCAGCATATTTACTGACGTGCCAATATCCTTAACGTGTGCCCGCGTGCCAATGTTTTTTGGCCACGGCATCAGCTTAAATGTGCGCTTTGCCGAAGATATCAGCTTAAACACATTAAAAGCGGCATTGAGCGATGCAGAAGGCGTGTACTTCTTAGAGGCGCAGGGTAGCGCTGGCTTAGCTACACCACAGGACGTAATTGGTGGCGATAAAGTTTGGGTAAGCCGCGTGCGTGCCAGTGGTCAAGGTGTATCTATGTGGCTGGCAGGAGATAACACCCGTCTTGGCGCTATGGCTGTATTACGTTTATTAGGCGCAGCGGCCTGATAAAGGCAAAAGCTGTGTTTTATATGGCACAGGCTTAGCTGTTTTAATTGCAGTTTAATTTAATCGTAGCGTCATAAATAGGACGCTACGATTTTTTTGCGTGTTATTTAATATTGGCAAATATGCTTTGATATGTAGAATGCCAATTTAGCTAAATTAATGGCGCTCATGCACTTAACGCGTTTTAAATCTACTCTGCTTTGGTGTAAAAAATAACGCCCTATTTAAGACCGGTATGTTGCTATTGATGGGGCATCAGTTCAGTAGAGGAAACCTCGGAAAATCCATCTTTGCTCATAATACTGCATTGCGCATTAAAAAATATCCTTACATATATGTGGCGTCTAGTTGTTAACACGCGTCTTGCCTTATTTAGAAGTATAGGTTTTTTGATACTTCCTAAAGTATATTTAAAAATGAGTAGATCAATGCACTTTTAAATATACTAATGTGTGTTGGTAGTTTAAGTGGGGTACTATTTTTTATGAATTTTAAAAATAATTTATTTGTGTTTACACAAACAAGGCCACGGCTTATTTTAGCTGTTCTGGCTGGGCTGATTTGTTTTGTTTTTTTACCCAAAGAGTTGTCTGCATTGAGCCGGGGAATTGTCAGTTGGAATGTATTAGCGTGGTTTTATTTGATGACACTTTGGTGGCTTATGCTGCGGGCAGACCCTCAACATATTCGTAAAATTGCTCGGATTCAGGATGAAAGCGCTTTTTTGGTACTGATTTTGGTTTGTGTCGGGAGTATAGTAAGCCTGTTGGCTATTTTATTAGAAATAAGCTCAGTTAATCAATTACGGAGCTTAGAAAAAACATTCAGCATTGCGCTGACTTTTTTTACCTTGGCGGCATCTTGGCTATTATTGCCCACCGCTTTTGCTCTGCATTATGCGCATATATTTTATTTGTCTGGGGTGGGGGCTAAGCCACTGTTGTTTCCTGATCATCCACCAGAGCCCTCTTATTGGGATTTCCTCTATTTTTCATTTACTATTGCGGTTGCTTCGCAAACGGCAGATGTAGCCATTGCTAGCCCTAAAGTGCGGCAAATTGCTTTGCTGCAGTCAGTATTATCTTTTTTGTTTAACATGAGTATATTGGGCTTGTCTATTAATGTTGGGGCAGGGTTATTAGGCTGATGCTAATTTTTAGTATGAGAAGAGCGATATTGAATGTACTGCCTATTGATGTATAAGTAGAAAATAACAAGTTTTTATGAATTTCAAGCAGATTAAAAAAGCGCCATCCCCGCTCCCGCTCCCGACTAAAGTATTCGAGGACAGGCTCTACGCGGGAATGGCGACACTGATTTTAGTTATTTTCGGAGGCTTATGAGCCGTGATCAGTGTGGGCGCTTACTGAGTTATTGATCTCTTGGTATTTAACGCAAGCTTGATTTTTAAATTGATTAATAAACTGGATTAAACATGAAATCGTCTCAGAATAGACTTTGCCTTAGTGCACTTTTTTTTACTACGGCGGCTTGTAGTAGCTTTGCTCAGGTTGAACCAACCACGGCAGTGGATTGCAGAAAGATTACTGCTAGAGTAGAGCGCTTGGCTTGCTACGATTTATTAGCCGAGCGTTTTGATAAGCCAGAGGCTACGGTAGCGGCTAGCCTAGTACCCGCCTTAAATGTGGCTGAAGCGCCGAAAGTTGAATCTGTGCGTGCGGATCCAAGCATTGTTTCAGTGATTGATGCTGCTTGGGGCTTTGATCCTTTATCTGACCCATACAAAATATCATTTTTTAGAGAAAATTACTTTTTGCTTGGGCGTTATTCAAATAATCCTAATAATGCCCCTTATCGCACCTCTGCTGATGAAAAATATAATTTAAATAAGGTTGAGGCAAAATTTCAGCTGAGTTTTAAAAACCGTCTTTGGACGACGGATGATAGGCGCTGGGGTATATGGGCTGCGTATACTCAGCAAAGCCATTGGCAATTGTATAATAGTGAAGTTTCACGGCCATTTCGTGATAGCAATTATATGCCCGAATTAATTGTGAGCTATCGCCCAAATCTAGATTTAGGAGCTGGCGTTAAGTGGATGCTATTAAATGGAGGATTTATCCATGAATCTAATGGGCGTTCAGACTCTATTTCACGTAGTTGGAATCGGTTTTATTCTGAAGTGGGCGTAGAAAAAGGTAATCTTGCATTGTTTGGTACAGTTTGGTATCGGGTCAAAGAAAATGCCGATACAGATGATAACCCAGATATTGTTGATTATTTAGGACATGGAAAACTAAGTGCGGTCTATCGCTGGCAAGGCAATAGCTTTACGGGTGAGCTGCGCGGTAACCTAAGTACCGGTAAGGGGGCAATCAAGGCGGGGTGGTTTACGCCGCCTGTGCTTGGGCCATTACGTGGCTACGTGCAGGTTTTTAGTGGCTATGGTGAAAGTATGATTGATTATAATTGGAAGCAAACCACGATTGGCGTTGGACTTGCCATTAATGATGGCTTTTAATTGTTAAATTAGCGTTATTTAAAGTAAATTTAATGGGATTTAGCCTAGAAAAATAAAAATACATCAATAATTTTTTGATTAAACAGCGCCGCAAATAAGGGCTTATTTGCGGCGCTGTTTTTTTTGCCAAAATTAGTGATTGGCACAACTTGTTGCGGCAGCAAGGCCAAGGGTTTGGCAAAGCGTCATAAAACGCTCAAGCTTATTGCTGCGCACCAGCAGAATTTGCATTTCGTTTGCAATGTTCTTGCTGAAATTAATCAGTGTAAAGGCAGGGGCAAGTTCGTTTTGAATGCGGCTAAGCGCACCGGCTGTGGTCAGTGCCGTGAGTGCATCGGCGCTGAGCTCTAGCTCGCCTTCGCCAAAGGCATCTTCAATTTGCTTGTATAGCGCTTCTGCTTGGGATGATTTAAAAATCAGGCCATCTTCAAGTTGCTCAAGCAATACCCATTCCCAGAGTGGAATAGCAAACTCTTCTTTGTAGCTACTTGCTGGATCATTGGCGAGGTAGCTCTGAGCATCGGCATGTGCTTTGATCACTTCAGCGCTCATTGCAGCGATGTCGTTTTCTTCTAGGCCGCCGTCGGCGATGATTTCGAATAATTCGGTGATTAGAGCGTGATTCATTGGGTAATCCTGATAAAAAAATGCGGTCAAACGCTAGCTTTAGTTGATGCTTACAACAGCTGCTTGAAATTAAGCCTAGGCACTAATTGGCCTTGGCGCTTTGCGGCCCAAAAAAAGTAGGGCTGCTATATGCGCTGGTGGCAGATGATAAAGGGATTTACCCGCCAGCGTTATCACTTATGTGTTTATTAATGCCGCTTAACTGAGTTTTGTGGTGCTTTAATAGGGGCTAAAGGCGTTTGAGCTACCCTCTAAACTATGTATTTGACCATTTCACGGCTCAGTTCTTAAATCTTTCAATCTCATTTGTAAAGCATATTAGGGCCAAGCTGATTGCGCTATGGCATACCTTATCCGCCACAATATCTGCTGCCGTTTCAATGGCTCCAATAATGGGGAGGGTAATAGAGGCATCAGCTATCCAGTGTGCCGACATCATTTTGAGTATTTCTTGTAGTGAGTCAAAAGCGTGATGGGCGCGTGGCGCTGCGTTGAGGGTGATGACGGGCTTATTGACCAGTGCGGGGGTATTTACTAGCCAATCTAGGGCATTTTTGAGTGCACCGCTCACACCGTGCGCATATTCTGGGCTGGCGATAATAAGGCCGTCGGCTTGGATGATTTGGTCTCTTAAATGGGCAATGATGGGGAACTCGTCGATACCTAAATCGGGGTTGAATGCGGGAATCAGCGCGAGCTGCTGATATAGCGTGATATTGATGTTTGCGGGGGCAAGCTGCTGCATGGCTCTTAGCAAGGCAGTATTGCGCGAAGCGGCTCGCAGGCTGCCGGATAGGGCGATCAGTTTGGTTTTTTGCATATTTATAATCAAGGTATCAACACCATAAATTATGCCTAAGTAGTGGCTTTGCTTGTGCACTTTAATGCGCCAGCAGCATGTTTAAACTATGCCCTTGCTAAAGACCATTCCATCTATAAATATAGCCCCAAGCCAAGCGCAAATACGCCATAGAGTAACCCTATGCAGCTGAGTTGTTTGCAGTTTACGTGCCCGCGCCTAAACATTTGCCATAGCAGCACAATGGCAATTGTGGTGACAATACCAGAGGCCAGTAGCGGGCCATCAAAGCGCCAAGGGGTGAAGAAAATACCCAGTGCGCTTGGAATAGTGGCCTGAATCATCATGGCGCCAGAGATATTGGCCAGTGCTAGCCGCTCCTTGCCTTGGCGTACCCAAATTAGGGTGTTCATGATTTCTGGTAGCTCGGTGGCAACGGGGCTGAGTAAGAGCGCTACTAAATGCGGGGATAAACCAAGTAGCGCGCCTAAGCTTTCTAATTGGGCGACAAAAACATGCGAGGCAAAAGCGATAACGGCCAGTGCTAAGGTTACTTGTAAAGCGGCCCAGCGCCAGTTATGACTATTGGGGCGTAGCTTGAGCGGCTCTAGCTCTTCTTCCTCCGCTGCGGTTTCGGCGCTATTAATCTCACGCCATACATAGACGGCGTAGGCGAGTAAAAAGATCAGCCCTAGATAAGGTTTATAGGCAAACGCCACTAAACCAAGGGCCACTTTAAATACAAAAATAGCTAAAAAAGCCAATTGATCTTGGCTAAGGCGCACTTGATCAACTTGAACTAAATAATCTTTGCGCGCTAATCGCTGCCGATTACGCCATAGCGCTAAGCCAACTACCGCATAGGCAATGGTGGCCAAAACCAAGGGGCCACCCATGGCTGCACCAACCCCGATTTCTTTTTGTTCGGGTGTGCTACCCAATACTACGGCGGTAAAAGTGACGGCGCTTTCTGGTAAGGCGGTGCCAAAAGCAGCTAAGACCGAGCCCACGGCAGTTGCGCCTAATTTCATATGTCGGCCACACCATTCAATGGCGTTAACGAAATAATCACAGGCTAAATAGATGGCAATGGCGGAGCAAAAAAACAGCAGTAGGGTAAGTAACATGCAAAATCACAATGCCGGGCAAGCAATTAAAACCAATGGCGCAACGATACGGCTTGCCCGGCAGGCAAACGCATCGAGGCCAAAGGTCTCGCTGGGTAATCCGCTATTCGCCGATTACTAATGACGCCATGCAGCAAGAGGCTGCAAGTTTGTTGACGTCACCTCCCTCGCTTTGCGCGAAAGATAGCTACTCCCCAATGACAGGAGGGCAAATTTTGGCAGAGAGGGTGAGGCTGAGCAAGGTGCTTGTTTACACTTTATAGCCTTGTGTCTTTTTACTATCGTGCAGTATATGGGATTGATGTGAGGGCGGTCATTACGGACTAAAGAGAATGAGTCTGTTTAATTGCTGTCTTTATACTGACTTATTTTTCTGTTTTTTTATGGGATTTAATTTATTTACTTGTTTTAATGTCATGGTAGCTTGAAATAATTTAGAAAGAATTATGCAAGTAGTGGCATCTCGCTTAAACTTTAAAGAAGCTAAATCTAGGAGCGATATTTCATGAGTATTAAGACTGAATCCATAGGTAGCATACCGCGGTCGGCCAAATTGCAACGCGCGTTAGTTTTGTACGAGCAGGGTGAGCTGAACGATGTTGAAATGGAGGTCTTTTACAATGAAGCCGTCAAAGATACGGTGATGAAGCTAGAGGCCATTGGCTCGCCTGTGCTGGGCGATGGCGAGCAGCGTAAAACCCATAGCTTTGCCACATACGGGGTTGAAGGCAATGAAAATATGGCCCCAGACGGTTTGTGTATTCCTTTTCATGACGGGCATATTCGCCAGCTGCCACGCTTAACCCGTGGACCTTTTCGTTTTGCTCGTTTTGCGCATGAAACCATTGGCTTGGCCCGTCAATATACGGATAAGCCTTTTAAGCAAGCCATTATCTCGGCCTCGGCATTGAGCCTGCTGTATCCCGCACAGGGGCTGGCTGATTATCCCCGCGATGAGTTTGTGGCTGATTTATTAGCAGAGCAGGAAAAAGAAATTCGCGGCTGCTTTGCCCAAGGCGCGAGTAAAGTGCAGCTCGATTTTACAGAAGGGCGGCTCTCGGTAAAGTTGGACCCAAGCGGACATATTCTGCGTAGCTTTATTGATATCAATAATATGCTGCTGGATCGGTTTAGCCCTAAAGAACGGCAAAAAATTGGCATTCATACCTGCGCAGGAAGCGATCATGATTCCACCCATAGCGCCGATGTGGATTACGCCGAATTATTGCCCAGCTTATTTGAAATCAAAGCAGGGTGTTTTTATATTGCCTTGGCTTGTGAGAAAGACCCTGAAAGGGTGCTGAAAATTATTCAGCAATATCGCAAACCCGATCAAGTCATTTTTGTGGGAGTGATCGACGTGATTGACCCGCAAATTGAAACGGCGCAGTTGGTCTGCGACAGAGTCTTGCAAGCGGCGCGGTATATACCGCACCCTTATCTGGCAACCACTGATGATTGCGGCTTTTCGCCTTTTTGCGATGACACTAGCACCAGCCGTGAAACTGCTTTCGCCAAAATTGCCGCCCGTATTGAAGGCACCGCACTTGCGGCAAGCCAGCTAGGCTACGCCTGAGATTATCGTGATTCTGCATAGCTATTCATTGTTTGATAAAGCCGGCTGCTTGCAGGATTGGAATACTGTTTTTGCCAAAGAGTTTGCCGCAGTTCATTTGTACTCGGGCATGAGTATTGATGTCATTCTTATCGAGTGCCAAGCTGCGGTTTTATCTTGTGATTTAGGCCCGTTTTATTACTCCAGTGCCTTGTTTTTGGTAGAAGGCGATGTGCAGCTAACAAGCCTTGGCCTGTTTGTGCGTATGGCTCACTTAAACCAAGTAGTGGTGCTGGATCAAGCCAGCTTATTACGCTCGGCTGCGATGCAAATGTCGAATACCATTGTGGCCGAGCGCGCCAATCAGGAAGAAGCCTTGCGGCGGGCTAAAAATGAAGCTGATGCCGCAAATCACGCAAAAAGTCAGTTTCTGGCTACCATGAGTCATGAAATTCGCACCCCACTTAACGGTATTTTGGGTATGGCGCAGCTGCTTTTGCTGGATGATCTAGATAAAGATGAGCGGCTAAGCTATGCGCAAATTATTTTAAAATCCGGCCAAAGCCTATTAACGCTACTTAATGATATTCTGGATTTATCTAAGGTAGAGGCGGGTAAATTTGAGCTTAATATGGCTTTGTTTGAGCCAGAAAAACTGATAGATGATGTGTTGTCTTTATTCTCTTACAGCCTTACACAAAAAAATATCAGCGTACGCCGCAGCTGGCGTAAGCCACTAGATAATCCGCGCTATCTGGGCGATGCACTACGTTTACGGCAAATGCTCGCTAATTTGCTGGGTAATGCGGTGAAATTTACAGAATCTGGCACGGTCACCGTAGAGGCTTATGAAAGCAGCCGCGAAAAAGACCACGCCATACTGATGTTTAAAGTTTATGACTCGGGTATTGGCCTTAGCCAAGAGCAGCAATCGGTGCTATTTCTGCCTTTTTCTCAGATTGACAATAGCAATACGCGTAAATACGGTGGCAGCGGGCTGGGGCTATCCATTGTGCGCGAGTTGGCTAGGTTAATGGAGGGTGAGGTAGGGCTGGAAAGCGAGCTTGGCAAGGGCTCCTGCTTTTGGTTTTGTATCCGTGTAGAGTTGGATTTTTCTGCACCTAGCCACGTGCCCGCTAAGGCACTGTATGCAAGCCCCGCTGCAAAGTGTGCACTGCCTATTTTGGTGGTCGACGATAACCCGCTTAATTTAACCGTTATCAAAACAATTTTATCTAAGTTGGGCTTTGCGCTGAAGCTGGCAGAGGATGGGCGCGAAGCGATTGCGCAGATTGCCGATGGCGCTAAGCTTGCCCTGATTTTTATGGATTGCCAGATGCCGGATATTGATGGCTTTGAAGCCACGCGGCAGATTCGCCAGCTAGAAATCACCATGCAACGCCCCCGCACTCCCATTATTGCCTTAAGCGCGGGTGTATTTGAGCAAGATCGCCAACAGTGCCTTGACGCAGGTATGGATGATTTTCTCGCTAAACCCATTAATATCGAGGCCCTGCAAGCCACGCTTAAAAAATGGTTGGCGGCATAATATCGCGCTATTTAAGGCCTGCATTGGTCTATGAATCCATTTTTGAATCAGTGCGGACTAATTCAGTTTGCTTTTTTTAGGTGATATTCGCATTTGCACTCTTCAGAATTTTGAATTCTGGCGTAATCGACTGGCAGCGTGGTATAAGCTCAATGATCAAAATCTTACAGTACACATAATGAACTTGCGGGAATTGGCTCTGCTACTGAATTTATCGCCAACGACGGTAAGCCGCGCTTTAAATGGCTTTTCTGATGTCAGTGAAAAAACGCGGCTAAAAGTAGCTGCAGCGGCTGAGCGGCATGGGTATCGCCCCAATAGTACCGCCAGAAAACTGGCGCTGGGCCGCACCGATTGCGTTGGAATGATTTATCCACTGCAACCCAATGATTTAAATGACCCTGTTTTTCATGCCATTGTTGGCGGGATGACCGATCAGTTTAATGATGCGGGTATCGATCTGATGCTGATCTCAGCCGATAATCATAATGAGCTACAGACTTACCAGCGTATTACGGCAGGCCACAGGGTGGATGGGCTGATTGTGGCCCGCACCTGTGTATTTGATGAGCGATTACGCTATTTACAATCGTGCCAGTTTCCTTTTGTGGCGCATGGCCGTTCACAAATGGATACGCCTTATCCTTGGTTTGATTACGATAATGATGCGGGCACACGTGCTGCAGTAGCGCGCTTGCTGGCACTGGGGCATAAGCGAATCGCCCTGATTTCTGCGCCCTTGGCGCTTAATTTTGCCATGCAGCGTAAGCAGGGATTTGTGGCTGCGATGCAGGCCGCGAATGTGACGATTGATCCGGCCTTACTACAAGAAGGCGCACTGACGGCGCAAATGGGCGAGGCACTAATGCATCGTCTACTTAAGCAAAGCCTGCGGCCAACTGCGGTGGTGGTGGATAATAATCTGGCGGCGATGGGGGTGTTAACGGCCTTGCGCCAAGCTGAATTAAGGGCTGGAACGGATATTTCATTGATTGTCTTTGGTGGCGTAGCTCCTGAGCTGGCTATGGGGCAAAACATTACCGCCATCCGCCAACCTGAACCGCGTGAAGCGGGTGTAACGCTGGCAACGCTGATGTTGGCACGGCTAAGAGGGGAAGACCCTGCATCCCTGCAAGTGCTTTGGCCAACCGTATTGCAGCCAGGCACCAGTGATCAGGCGTGCTTGATTTAAGTGGGCTGCTTGTTAAAACTCAAATCTTAAAACACGGAGGAAAGGAGAACACGGAGGGGCACGGAGAAAACCTAAGGTCTTGGCAGTTCAAGAAAGGAAGGCCCCCGCGGTGGCTAACCGCTCCAAAATCAACGTGCCGAAGGCACTAAAAAGGTCTTTTTGACTTTGGTTAGCCCATCTGGGGTGAAACCCGCCAGACTTTGACATGAAACGCTAGAAAGCGGCAGGTTTCACCCGCCCTATAAAAAAGCGTGCCCATGCCATTGGCATAGGTTGACCTGACTATGTCTCTTGCTCAAAAAAAGCCATATATGACATGTAGGTCAATATTCTGTAGATACCGTCTTGCCGGTCAAGCATTTTGATACTCAGCTTGATATTTTTTTTGTGTTTTCAGGACG
>NZ_JAWQUO010000033.1:0-54842 GCF_033446605.1 Iodobacter sp. CM08
CTTTGGCGGCGATCAGTTTTAGCGCGACTTTATCCTTTACCCCCGCCACAAATAGGCTGATGTGCTGGCCGACGTTGTGAATCCAGCGGCGGCCAGAGGTTTGGTTGGTGTCGCGCTGCGCAACTAAATCTAGGTTTGTGCCTGCGGTAATTGTCTGGCTTTGCGGGCTGGTGATGGCGATGCCGTCGGTCCCGTGTAGCAGGATGATATTTTGCTGGCCAGCTTGATCTTTGGATTTGCTCTTGCTGTCTTGATCGGTGTTACTACCCGCTGCAAAGCTTTTGCTGGCGTGTACGTGGTGATACAGATGGCCGGTGCTGGCTTTGCTGCCTGCGCTATTATCGGCCTCAACGGTTTTGCCCTCGTCGCCGGTTTCTATTGTGTCTGCGAGCTGGTTGGTCGCTGTTTCACCAAGGCTTTGTGCGAGTGCTAAGGCTGATTCAAGCTGGCTTTGAGCTGGTGTGCGGTCTAGCTGTTTGCCGTTTGCACCGCTTTTGGCTTCGGTGCTAATGAGTAAACCGTTGGCGCGAATTGCACCTTGCATATCGGTGCGCAGCTCAAAGCCTTCGCCGCGGGTATCGCCTTTGCCATCAGTTCTTGGGTGAATCAGATAGCCAAGGTTCAGCTGGGTTTTGCCGTGCTCGCTGGATAATTTAGTGCGTACTTCGCCCTTAGTATCGTCAAATAGCAGCTCGCCATATTGGCCGCCTTCATGCTCTTTGGTTTTGATGCCCGATAGTGTTTTATTGGCAGGCAGAGCGCCTGCGCCGCTGAACGCGGGCACTGGATGGCTACCGTTATAGACGACGCCAGTGACCACAGGGCGGTCGATATCGCCCTCAAGGAAGCTCACAGTCACTTCTTGGCCGATGCGAGGGATAAATTGATGCCCAAAACCTGCGCCTGCCGATGGCGCGGCAACGCGTATCCAGCAAGATGATTTATCGTCGAGGTTTGCACCAAACTCTGGGTGCTCAGCGGCGCGTTGCCAGTGAAATTGCACCTTAATCCGGCCTTGCTCATCGGTATGCACTTCTGATCCGGCAGGGCCAACTACGGTGGCGGTTTGTAAGCCACGGCTTTGGGGTCTGCTCAGCGCTTCATGAGCAAACGCAGCAGTGAGCGGCTGGCCGCGCCTTTGGGCGGTAAAATCGACTTGATAAGGAGGGGGCGCACCTGCCCCCTTTACTTCTGAAACTGCTAGTAAACTGGGGGCAACCATCAGTAGCTGCTGGCTTAAATCTGCTGGCAGGTTGTTGTTTGCGGTGAACGTAAGCCCCGTAATCGCAAATTCCCGTTGCTCGGCGGCATCCCACTCGTGGGCGGGGTGGTCTTCTAGCTGGAACCACTGCCCAGCTTGTAAAGAGCGCAGCGTGCCAGACCCTGTAAAGGATTTCTTTTTAGCGTCTGAGGCTTGCTGACGCAGCTGAGCATAGCGGCTTAAGCCTTCTGAATCTGAGGCGTAATACAAGCCCTGTGGGTCGTAATCTTCAAGGCTAGCCTGAATCTGCTGCCCACCATGCCCCTGATCTACGGCGCTATCATCGGCGCTTTGTTTTGTACTGCTTGCTTTGTAATCGAAACTGGCTAAAGAAACAGAGCTGCTGCCAATCTGGCGCTGAGTCTGCCATGTTGTAAGCGAGTCTGATTCTTCTGTGGGGGATGCCCGATGGAAGCGCACCTGTCGCTCTGCCGCTTCTGGTAAGGCGTAAGCGTCGTCAAATACAGTTAACTGTACTTGTGGCGAATCGCCTGGCAAATGCTCAAAGCGGAATGAAAGTCCTTCTTCAAACATTAATCGCACTAAGAAATCAAAGTCTGATTCTCGGTACTGCAGGCAGTAGGAGCGTGGTAAATGATCGCCCGATAGCTTGAACTCTAGAGCTTGCACAGAGGCAAACACGGGATTTTTATCTTGGTGCTCGGCTAAAACTTGTTTAACGATATCAGGCACGCTGATGTCTTGAAACACGCGAGAAGTGCGGCGATATCTAAGCAGAGCAAATGGCGGTTCTATGCTGAGCGAGTATTTGGCGAAGCCCCCATCAGAGCCTAAAAGCCTCACCTGACTAACCACCCCACAACGCTCAATCGCATCGCCATTGGCATTTTCGATAGACAAAACTATCGGCAAGCCTAGTAGCGATTTGAGCTCTAAAGCGCCATCAGGCGATAGGCAATCTATCTGGTAGCGATAAGCTTGGTTGATCCCCTCGCTACCCATTACCCGCTGCGGCAGAAGCTGCTCGCCCCACGCGGCGCCATCACCCAGTTGAAGAGAAATAAGGCGCTGATCTTGATTGAAAGCGGCGGCGAAAGAGGCAAGTAGATCAAAGGTCATAATAAACCAAGGGCTTACAGTAATTTTTGCATATTACATGAAGCTTTGCTTTTTCTGGTCGAACATTTCATAGATTATACGGTGTGATTATGAACAAAATTAAATGTTGTAAGGTGTAACGCGTATGCGAACTCAGGGGCTAGCGCTCACTTAATTGGAAAACACCAACCAGCTTCACCGCCACCTACCAGAATCATTTGGAATATTAAATTTTTATATATAAATGTTATTTGATTTTTACTGGCTGGGCTTTGCAAGAGGGTGTGCATATACTGAATCAGGAGAGAGCCTATGTCTTATTTACATATTCGCAGCTACCGGCCTGAAGACGCGGCGGAACTGCATGATTTGTATTACACCAGTATTCATCAGGCTTGCCAGAATGATTACACAGCCAGCCAGCTTGATGGCTGGGCTCCCCAAGGGTTTGATCGGGGGCGCTGGCTCAAGCTACTGGAACTATTAAACCCCCGCATTGTGGAATGCAAAGGCCAACTGGTGGCTTATGCAGATTTACAACAAAGTGGCCTAATGAACCATTTCTTTGTGCATGGTGAGTGGCAAGGCAAAGGGGTGGGTAAGGTCTTGCTAAGGCATTTGGAAGATCTAGCGTTTGAGCTAAAGTTGCCTGAAATATCTTGTTTTATTAGTATCAGCGGCCAACCGTTTTTTAAATCGCACGGCTTTAAGGTGGATTACAGCTTATCCAGCGAAGTGCACGGGCAGTGGATAGAAAACGCAAGGATGTATAAGCAAATTGCTCTGTCTTAGCCACCTAGGGTGAATCCTATCAACTTAAGCCAAGCTTGTAGGGCGGGAGCAACCTTTGATCGATGCTAAAAAACGCGGGTTGCCCCCTAGGAGAAGATCCGTGCATTTTGTTATCTACAACGCGTTAATTGGGTGCGTATTCATTGCACCACTTTAATGGGCATATCCAGCCGATAAAATAGCCCCATCTCCTGTGCGATTTTGAACTGCCCCTTGATGTGCATACGCTCGGTGCTGACTTTAATCGGCTGTGGGCTATTCACCAACACCATGGCTTCGCTGCCGCCCGGCATGCAGGTGGCGCAGGTGGGCGGCTTGGCCGATAAAATAAAGCGCCGCACACTGCTACCTGCCTGCAGCGGGAACATATACCCCGCCATGCTCATTTCTTTTTGATCCAGCGCTTTAATGCCAGGGTCAAATGTCATTTCAGCATCTCCAAATAAGCCTGGGCGGATCTGTACCTTAGCCAGCAATTCCCAGCGGGTGAGCGGCTCATCGGCGTTATAGGCCAATGATCCAAGTAAGCCAGCAAGAGCCAGCAAGGCGGCAAGGGGGAGGATAGCTTTGCGGATTTGCATAGAGTGGCCAGCCGCTTACTTTAAAGCATCCAAAATAGCCTGTGTGTTCTGGCTAAACATGGACAGCCAGCTAGGTGCTTTTTTTGATAAAGCATCGGTATAGAGAGGTGGGCCAACTTTGGCTTGGGTTTCACTGGCAATTTGCGCAATAAGCTTGGGGTTGCTGATGTTTTCAGCAAATACTGCGCGGATATTGTTTTTGCGAATCTCGCGGATCAGCGCGGCCATCTGGCGGGCGCTTGGCTCGGCTTCAGTAGAAATACTTTGTAGTGGCAGTAATTGCAGCTGATAACGTGCACCTAGATAGCCCAGCGCATCGTGCGAAGTCACCAGCTTTCTGTCAGCGGCTGGAATCGCAGCAAAAGCGGCGCTGGTTTTTTGATCTAACTCTGCAATCTGCCCTTTAAAGCGGGTAGCGTTTTGTGCGTATTGATCTGCACCTGCTGGGTCGGCTTTTGTTAACGCTAGCTTGATTTCTTCTACCATCAGCATCACGGCCTGTGGGTCATGCCAGGCATGTGGGTCGGTGTGGCCGTGGTTATGGCTTTCGTGGCCTGCTTCTGCCATTTGCCTTGGCTTGATGTTTTTGCTGACGGTAATGACTTGGCCTTTATAGGCAGAGGCTTGCTCTACACGTTTTAACCAACCTTCAAAACCCAGCCCATTTACAAAAAATAAGGAGGTAGCGGATAATTTTTTTAGGTCTGCAGGCCTTGCTTGCCAGATGTGTGCGTCTTCATCCATGCCAACTAAGCTGCTGACTTCAACTCGGCTACCGCCGACTTCCTGTACTAAATTAGCCAGCACACTAAAGCTAGCGGCCACTTTAAGTGGCGCGGCTTGGGCGACGCTGCTGACGACCAGCAGCAGGGCGAGTAAATGTTTGCGCATGATTAAATCCTGAAAAGTAAGTGGGGGTTTAAGGTTTAAATCGCGTGGTGGCGCGATTTGCGCCGCACAAATAAGCCAAAAGGCGCAAGCAGCAGCGATAAGCAGTACAGGGCTCCTGCAATCAGCACAATGGCAGGGCCGGATGGCAGATCCCACTGGTAAGAGGCGATGAGCCCCGCCACACAGGCAAACAGCGCAATCGCCCAAGACAGCACAAACAGCATGGAAAGCCTTTCTACCCATAGCCGAGCGGTGGCGGCAGGTAACATCATGAGCCCCACGGCCATCAGCGTTCCCATGGCCTGAAAAGCCGCCACAAAATTAAGCACGGCAATCACCATAAAGCCAATATGAAAACGCATGCCATTGCCGCTGGTGGCGGCAATAAAGCCTGAATCGGCGCATTCCAGCACAATGCCGCGGTATTCAATCGCCAACCACAGCAGGGTGATGGTGGCTACGCTACTTACAATCAGTAAGGATGGATCATCAATGGCCAGTACCGAGCCAAATAAAAGATGAATCAAATCAACGCTACTGCCCCATTTAGAAACAATCAGCACGCCAATGGCTAGCGCCAGTAAATAAAATCCAGCAAAGCTAGCGTCTTCATTTAAACGGGTTTTTCTGGCGGCCACGCTGGCGGCTAAAGCCACTAGCAAACCTGCCACTAATCCGCCACCCGCCAGCCAAGGCAGGGTTAAGCCGCCAAGCAAAAAGCCGATGGCTGCCCCTGGCAATACGGCGTGCGATAGGGCATCGCCAAATAAAGACATCCGTCGCAAGAGCAGCAAAATGCCAACCGGTGCGCAGCCTATCGCTAGCGCCATGCTGCCGACCAGTGCGCGGCGCATAAAAGCAAACTCTGTCAGCGCGCTAACAATTTCATATTGAGCCATTATTCGCATACCTCGCACCATGCAGCATCATTGCGCCAGTGTTGGGCACGGCGGTTTGCCTCGGCAAGTAGTTCATTCGTGAGTACGTCTGTGGTATTACCCCAGGCAATCGCCGATTGCGCCAACAGCAGGGTTTGCGGATAGTGAGCGCGCACTTGCGAGATATCATGTAAGACGGTGATTTGGGTTTTTCCTTGCCGATGCCAATCGTCTTGTACTTCTAAAAGCTTATCCACTGTGGTGCTATCTACATTGGCAAAAGGCTCGTCCAGCAATAGCACATCAGCATCTTCAACAATCAGCCGTGCAAAGCGGGCGCGTTGCAGCTGGCCACCGGATAAATTACTAATCGGGGCATTAGCAAAATCGCTTAAGCCCACGCGCTCTAGAGCGGCATCGGCCTGCAAGCGGTCTTGCTTAGAGAGGCCACGCCAAGCACCACGCCTAGACCAAGCGCCCGCTAAAGCCAGCTCTCTCACCATTAATGGGAATTGCTTGTCTAAGGTAGAAAGCTGGGCTAAAAAAGCCAGCTTGCCATGGGTATGTACATGGCCTTGATCGGCCGATTTAATCCCTGCCAAAGCGGCTAATAAGGTGGATTTTCCAGCACCATTTGGGCCAACCACGGCAGTATGGCTGCCGGTTTCAAACCGGCCAGATAATGCATGCACCGCGGTTCTATCGCGGTAGCAGAGGGTGAGGTGATGTACTTCAATCATGCTTGCATGGCCCAATCGGTCAGTGCCCATAGCAGCAGTAATAAAGGCAGCACACACAGTACGCGCTGCCATGCGGCCATTTCAAATAAACCTTTCACGCCCATCTCCGATTTTTATTGTGCATCATTGCAGCATCAAGGCGAACAATAGCAATTTATTGCCCTCTTGTGCAAGTCAGTTGCATTTGGTGTGAATATTGGCGTGGCATGGAAAAGGGGAGGCAAGGGGGGCAACTGCTGCTGATACATACTGATCTAGGTATTCATCATCATGGCTGGCGTTTTTTAAGGCGGAGTGCAGCCGCTCTAAAAAGTCTCCTGAGTATGCCTCTTGCTCATTGCCCTACATGTAATATATGGCTTTGTTTGAGTAAGAGACATAATCAGGGAAAGTCTTACTTAGCTGAGCTGGTAACGATTTACTTCGCCCTGCATTGTATCGGCGAGCTGACGTAATTGCTTGGCCGAATCTGCTTCATGCCTTGCGGCGGCGTGGGCTTCTTCGGCCATGCTAGCGGTGCGCTCAACCTGCATGGCCATGGCGTGGCTGGCAGTGCTTTGCTCACGAATAGCTAAAGAAATATCACTGACTTGCGCCGCTACATTTTGCGATGCCTTACGGATTTCGCGCATGGATTTGCCCGCTTCTCCAACCATAGAAACACCTTGATCTACGCGGCCAACCACATCCAACATACGCTCTGCTGCACGGTTTGCTCCCTGATGAATACGGTCCACCGAGGCCACAATTTGCTGGGTAGAGCGGGTGGTTCGCTCGGCAAGCTTACGCACCTCATCGGCCACCACGGCAAAGCCACGGCCCTCTTCGCCTGCGCGGGCGGCTTCAATAGCGGCGTTCAGCGCCAGTAAGCTGGTTTGATCGGCAATTTCCTTAATGATTTGCACCATGCTTTGGATTTCTTTATTGCGCTCTTGTAGCTCACCCAGCTCACGGGAGGCTTCATCAACCTGAGCAGCAATGCCGTAAATTTGCTCTACGGTGCTATCAATCACGGCGATGCCTTGTTCGGCTTGGCTAAATGCGGCTTGGCTAAGTTGATGCGTTTCTTGGCTGCGCTCGGCGATTAAGTGAATGCTGCTGCTGACTTCTTCAACGGTTGCTGCCATAGAAGAAGCGGTTTCGCTGGCGGCCTCTGCATTGCCTGCCTGCTGCTCCGCCATTTGCGCCAAGTCTCCTGCCGCTTGGTTTACATCTAAGCTACTTTGCTTAATTTGCTGAAACGAGCTTTGTATCTGGGCCAAGACTTGATTAATGGTTCCTGATTATGTCTCTTGCTCAATGAACTCTTTGTAGATAAATTTCTTGAGTGCTGGGCTTGGTTTTTGAATGCGTAGGGCGGGTGAAACCCGCGAACCATATTGAATAAATACGCGGGTTTCACCCGCCCTACGATATTTATAATGAGATTGAGCAAGAGACATAATCAGGTAATGGTTTGCACCATTTGGCCAATTTCATCGCGGCTGGTTTGCGGAATACGCAGCGATAAATTCATATGGTCGGCAATGCTTTGCATCGTGCTTACTGTGCTTTGTAAAGGCTTACGGATTTGGGTGTAAATATACGTGCCTAAGCTCAGCAGCATTAAGCAGCTCATGAGCACAATGCTAAGAAACACCCACTTAGCCTGCTGCTGCTCAGCATTAAACTGCTCACGTTCTTGATTAATGGCGCGAGTATTGGCGTCAGCAAGGTTTTTTAAGGCGGCATTTACCCGCATTCCTACGGTTGTGCCAAAGGCTTGAACATAGGCTTGAGCCTCATCTTCATTATTCTCTTGCGAGAGCTTGAGTACTTCCGTAAATACAGGTGTGTAAGCTGCAAGCGCTGCACTCAGCTCGCCGGTGCTGCTGCTGAGCTGGCTAGTATTAAGCAGACGAGCTGCGTCTTCAATATCTTGGTTTAAAGCCATAATCTTTGGCTCATGTGTTTTTTTGCTTGCAAGATCCTTTGCCATAATGTGCTGGTACAGCTGCACACGGCGCTCTTTAAATGCCAGACTAATTTTATTTAAGGTATGGATGGCAGGGATATTTTGCTCAGCCATTCTTTGTAGCGATTCATTCGCATAATTTAATTGCTGCCAAGCAATGGTGGCAATTAGTAAAGAAGATGTAAGCGCTAGCGTGATCAGTAAAATCAGTCGTTTGGAAATCGTCATGGGGGTTTTAAAACGCGAGGAGCAAAACGGGGGGCGATGATAGCGGCTTATCTATAAAATTGTCATAAATATAGTAATGATAATTGTTATCGTGTTGATTTTTATCGGCATTTAAAATGCAACATAAGTAAAACAATGTAGGTTAAATGACTTACATAAAGCTAACGCATGTGAAGCTCACGATTTGCCAATCACGTAAACAAAGGCGTGGTAGGAGCGCTGCTTGCTGCATCCGATATTGAGCAGCGCCCCTAAGGCTTTTATCATTAGGTGTTTTAAGTTGTTTTCGCCGCGTAATAGCATTTGGCGCACATGGCTAGGTAGCGAGAATTGCCGCCGATCACAATTTGCTCGCCGGAGACTTCACGCAAGCCTGCGGCATTGAATCTGGCATTCATAGTGGCTTTTTTGCCGCACAAGCAAATTGTTTTCATTTCTTCTAAATCATCGGCCAGCGCTAGCAAATAGGCGGAGCCGGGGAAGGGTGTGCCCAAAAAATCGGCGCGCAGGCCGTAGCAAATCACCGGTAAATTTTTCTGGTGCGCCAAGATATGCAGCTGCTTTACTTGCACTGGGCTTAAAAATTGCGCCTCGTCGATCAATATGCATGCGACGATCCGATTGGCAAACAGCTGGCTGAAATCGGTATCTACGTTAAAAATCTCAGCGGAGCGCGTCACCCCCAGCCGTGATGCCACTGTGCCCACGCTATGCCTATCATCAATGGCTGCGGTAAAGAGCGCAATTTGCATTTTGCGTTCTTCATAATTATGCGCAACTTGCAGCATGGCGGTAGATTTTCCCGCATTCATGGCGGAGTAGCGAAAGTAAAGTTTGGCCATAGGAATCTCAAAAATGCGCAAAAAATAGCGCATTCTACGCCGCAATGGCGAGGCTTGCGATCTGCGCTTTTGACTTCCCCTATGGCAAGACCAGCTCAGTAAGCAAGGCGGCCCTTACCTCGGCAAACGGGTAATCTGCTAATTTGCCAAAATAAGTCATTTTGCTGGCGCGGTATTTGGTGAGGTGGGGCAGGGTGATGCCGCATAGAAAGCAGCTGAGTAGATGTGCGCTCAGGGGCTTGCCTGCTTTGCTGATTAGGTCTTGGCACATGGCGTTTAAATCTAAGCGCTCTAGCTCTACCAGCTCAGGGGCAGCAGGAAGGGTGGCGGGCTTGCCGTGGCATACGCTGCAATGGCCGCATTGTGCAGGGGCGGCGTTGTCGCCAAAGTAATTGGCTAAGGTATGGCTTAGGCAATCGGTGCTTTCAAATAGGGCCAGCATTTGGCTGAGGCGATTAAGCTCGTTATGCTCTTTTTGGCTAAATTGCTGATATAGGCTTAAGGATAATTGCGCCGGATCAATGGGATTTAATACCTGAAAAACATCGGTCATTTGCTTGGTTTCTAAGCGTAAAAAACCCGCTTCGTCTAGGTATTCCAGCGCGGCTACGGCGCGTTGGCGCTGCTCGGGAAACTCATTTAAAAAAGATCCAAAATCAAAGCTATACCATGTTCGGGCTAATTTAGAATGCTTAAGTAGGGTGGCAATAAACTCACGCCGATCGCTATTAAAATGACCCAGCAAATCGGCTTCGCTCATTTGTAATACAAAGCGGTATTCGCTGTAATAGCTATAAAGCGGTTTAATCTTGCCTTGCATATTTAAATACACCAGCAAGGTTTTTAAAGGCAATTGGCGGATATTGCTTTGAGATGACACATTAAATAGCGTCATCTCCCATTGGCCATTAACCGTTTCATCTACAATATTTTGTAATACTTTAGCAATTGAGGCTTGCTCTGGCGTATCGCCATATACAAAGTTTTGCAGCAGATTAAGCCCATCTTGGCTGCCTAATAATGTGCAGAGCGATTTTTCGCCATCTCGCCCAGCGCGGCCTATTTCTTGGCTATAGTTTTCTACCGATTTGGGTAAATCATAATGAATAACTTGGCGAATATCGCTTTTATCAATGCCCATGCCAAAGGCAATCGTTGCCACAATCACTTGTGATTTGCCCTGCATAAAATCATCTTGAATCTGTTGGCGCACCACATTATCTAATCCGGCGTGGTAAGCCGTGGCGTGGATTCCTGCTGCCTGCAGTTTATCCGCCACGGTTTCGGCGGTTTGCTGCTGCGTTACATACACCACTGCGGGGGCATGGGGCGTTTTGCCGAGTAGATGGATAAGGGTTGCGTCTTTTTGGGCGCTATCTACAGGGCGGATATGCAAATGTAAATTGCTGCGGTAAAAGCCCGTTACCGTAATATGTTCGGCGCTAATAGCAAATTTGCTGGCCATGTCTTGGATTACGGCAGGGGTGGCGGTGGCAGTAAGCAGCAGGGCTTGCGGGATATTGAGTTCTTTTTTGTAATCAGGCAGCTTTAGGTAATCAGGGCGAAAATTATGCCCCCATTCCGAAATACAGTGTGCTTCGTCAACCACGAGTAATGAAACAGAAACTTGGGCAATAAAACGGCGAAACCGCTCGTTTTTTAAACGCTCGACCGAAACCATTAAAATCTTTAGCTCGCCCTGTTGTATGGCCTGCATGACTTGCTGGGTTTCTTCGCGGCTTTGGCTGGAGTCAATCGCGGCGGCACGAATACCCTTGCTGTGTAAAAACGCCAGTTGATCGCGCATTAAGGCTAATAGCGGGGAAATCACCAGTGTAAGGTGGGGCATTTGCAAGGCGGCGAGTTGATAACACAGCGATTTTCCTGATCCTGTCGGAAAAATAGCCATAGCCGAATGCCCATTGACTAATGCTTCAACAACTTCACGCTGTCCATCACGAAATTGACTAAAACCGAAGTATTGCTGCAGTTGTTCAGAAAGCGGTACGGCGTTAAACATAAGACGTTGATTCCAGAGAGCAGGTAATAAGGTATGACAGACGACGAAATACGTGACGAATATTAACAGAGTTGTAAGATTGTTGCCGGTGAATTGCTAGGCAGGCGTGCGTTTGTTTAGCCTGAACAACGATGCGGCATAGATCACTTTAAGCGGCTAGTTACACTTGTTGCGCTGCTTTATGTTGATTGCATTAAATCTTACTCGAATGGCAGATCTAGCGAAAGCGAAATTAAGTTGCTTTCGATTAACTCATCCAGCAAAAAGGTAAAATCAGCCGCAGCCCCTGAGCTGGGTGCAAAATCAAAGATGTTAGAGCCACAGCCCACGGCGGCAGAAAGCGCCTCTTGCTCCCGAATGCGCGTTTTTAGTACTTCACCAGGAAAATGCTTAATCAGCTGGCCTGCCACGGTTTCAGCGGTAATTTGCCCTGGGGTGTAGCGGTTAATTAAATAACGGCGTGGCTTGCGGGCTTGGAATTTTTCTAAGCCTTTTAAGGTTTGTGCCAGTTGCACTGCACCGTTTAGTGCAAGGTATTCGGCAGCCACGGGGGCGATAATAATATCGGCAGCAAACATGGCCGAAAACGACAACACGCCTAGGGTCGGGGTGCAATCGATAATAATCGGCAGACCAAAGCCAGAGAGCATTTCGGCGGTTAGCGCTAGTTTTAGTCGCCAAACGTGATCCTTATGCCGTGTTAGCTGCGCATCGACCTTGCCGAGCTCTAAATGCGATGGAACAAAATTGATGCCATCGTCTCTGGGAATAATTAAATCTGAAAGCGTACTCGCGCCTTGAAAAAAGCGATAAATGCTCTGACTGCTTTTAGGCTTAATGCCATAGAGCGAGGTGAGGTGAGCTTGTGGGTCTAAATCAATAACAAGGGGTTCTACGCCATTTTTTGCGATCGCTGCCGCTAAATTGGCCGACACCGTAGTTTTACCTACGCCACCTTTTTGATTAAAAACGACAATAACCGTCATAAAACTCACCTAAGGTGATGAATGGAGAACGTGATGCTGCACGGCAGTGATTCTAAACGATTCTTTGATATAAAGCAGGGCGACAGCCTTACTTAAGCTAATGCTAAGGTAGGCAAGAAAGTGATTTTCCACATTATTGCCTTGGGCTAGGTGTATGAATGCTTGTTTTTCTTATGCACTGGGATGATCTTCCCTTTGTCATTTGAGAGGCGCTCAAAGCTGGAAAGTCGCTATTCAGCTTATAAACTAGGCTATGGCGCTGGCGTTTTGTGAGTATTAACGCCAACAGTTGCTCATGGACGTGTTTTTTTATGACGTGGCGCAAAGTTGATGCGCAAGGTGTGAAAGTTGCCGACCTAAACGCAGCACTTTGTTCTACATTGACGGCCTTTACAGGCGTGTTGCCTGTTTGTCATACAAATTACTGTTTTTTTAGCCGTAACCATGCTTTCGGCAAGCTTAGGATTAAATCATGCAAACCTTTTTTGTGGCACCTACAAGGCAAAATGTTGGCCTTACTTCGGTCTCTTTAGGCGTTGTTCGCGCCTTACAACATCAAGGTCTAAAAGTTGGCTTTGTTAAACCGGTGTCACAAGAACACCACGGTATTGAGCGCTCTACGCATTTTGCCGCGCAAATTTGCCAAATTGAATGCCCGCACTCTCTCTCGATTGCCCAAGTGGTTGCGCGTGTTTCTGCAGGGCAAAATGATGAGCTGCTAGAAGATATTGTCAGCCTGTGCATGGGGGCGGCTCACGAGGTGGATGTATTGGTTGTTGAAGGGATGCACTTAGATCCAAGCAATGCATTTACTGCACGGCTAAATAATGAAATTGCCCGCAGCTTACAAGCCGAAGTGATCTTAGTGGCGAACGCCCGTGCCGTTGGCGCGGTGGCAGAGTCTCGCCTTGCGGCAAGCCAGTTAAAAAATGAAGGCTGCAAGGTGGCGGGGGTCATCTTTAATAAAGCGGCTGAAAACTTTGATGCGGCATCGGTTCAATATGAGCTGGATGGTATTGCGCTATGGGGGGTGATCAAATACGACGCCACACTGATGGCGCCGCGCACCTTAGATATCGCCCGCCATTTAAATGCAGAAATACTGATTGAAGGCGATATTGCTAACCGCCGTGTATTAGAAACGGTGATTGCTGCACGCTCAGTACCCGAAGTGATCGAGCGCCTAAAAGCAGGTGCGCTGGTGATTAGTGCGGGGGATAGAGATGACGTGATGTTGGCAACCGCGCTAGCTGCCAGTAAGGGTGTGCAGTTGGCAGGCCTCTTGCTCACGCATTCTAGCAAGCCCGATGACCGAATCTTGGAATTAGCCCGTCAGGCACTCAATAGCGGCATCCCCGTCTTGCGTACAGACAGCGACAGCTTTAATACCGCGATTCGTATCACACAGTTGCCACCCGCCGTGGCCGAGGATGATAGCGAACGCATGAATTTAGTGCTCGATGCCGTGGCCGAGCAAATTGATATGGCTATGTTGATGAATGCGGTGAAAGTGCCACCATCAACACGGATGTCGCCACCGGCCTTCCGCTACCAACTCATCCAAAAAGCACGCTCCTCGCGTAAAACTGTAGTCTTGCCCGAGGGCGAAGAGCCACGCACCATTCGCGCTGCAATTATTTGTGAAGAAAAAGGCATTGCCCACTGCGTGTTATTAGGTAAGCGCGCCACCATCGAGGCCATTGCTGCGGCACAAGGTGTTTCATTGCCTGCTAGCTTAGAAATTCTTGATCCGGATGTTGTGCGGGCTGAGTATGTTGCGCCGATGGTAGAGCTGCGTAAGAGTAAAGGTTTGACCGAAGGCCAAGCCTTGCAGCAGCTTGAAGACTCCGTTGTGCTAGGAACGATGATGTTGGCGGTAAACAAGGTGGATGGCTTGGTGTCAGGCGCGATCCACACCACAGCCAGTACCGTGCGCCCCGCTTTGCAGCTGATTAAAACTGCACCAGGTTCTTCTATCGTGTCGTCAGTATTCTTTATGCTGATGCCAGAGCAGGTGTTGGTTTATGGCGATTGCGCGATCAACCCAAATCCAAATGCAACTCAGCTTGCAGAAATAGCTAAGCAAAGCGCCGATAGCGCCCGCGCCTTTGGTGTGGATCCTAAGGTGGCAATGATTAGCTATAGCACGGGGATCTCCGGTGCCGGTGCCGATGTAGATAAAGTGCGCGAAGCCACCGCGCTTGCGCATAGCCTGTATCCTGATCTTATTCTGGATGGCCCTTTGCAGTACGACGCCGCTTCGGTTTCAGAAGTTGCCGCACAAAAAGCGCCAAGCAGTGCCGTAGCGGGTAAGGCTACCGTGTTTGTCTTCCCTGATCTAAATACCGGTAACACCACGTATAAAGCCGTCCAGCGCAGCGCCCATGTCGTCAGCGTTGGCCCGATGCTGCAAGGTTTGCGTAAACCGGTGAATGATCTTTCTCGTGGAGCCTTGGTGGATGACATCGTGTTTACCATCGCATTAACTGCAATCCAAGCGCAGGATTTGGCCGCTTAATTGCTATTTGTAAACCATTAAAAACCGTGCCATTGTCCTAATGGCCGTTCACTTAAGGTGTTGCTTAAGCCCCTCCTTTTTCAAAGGGGGAAGCAAAACCAACCCCTTAAGTGAATGGCATTCGGGTCATTGTCCGGTTTTTTTATGGGCGAAAGTTTGTTTTTGACTTGTATTCAGGGTGTTACGCAGCAAGATCAAAAAATACGCCGCCCACTAAAAACACAAAAATCACGAATAGATGGTGCATGCCCCTTACTTTTGCGTGATTTGGATGGTTGTATTTAGTATCCAGTCGTTATTAAGTCATTCATCTACACCTCATGCTAAAAAAGCAGAGGGAGATTGCTCCTGTTTGATCTATCTTTTCGTACATTGAGTGCTTTTCGTGGATAAATAGTCTTTGTGCGTAATAGGGAGTTACACCCTATTTCCTGATGATGTCTCTTGCTCAAACAAAGCCATCTATTGCATGTAGGCCAATATGCTGCGCCCCTACGATGGTTTACAGTTTGGCAAAATAAGATAACCGTAATCTATTTAAAAGTAGAATGGACCTGCTTGAAAGATTTCCTTATATTTGTGTTTCAATAAAAAAGCTGGAGACGCCCCAATGAGCCGTCGACGTATGCCTTATTTGCCTGAATTTATTGCCCCAACCCGCCATGCCGATCCTGCACAAGCTTTGGCCCAAGTTCGTTTGATTTATGATCGCAGCGTGGCGCATTTGCGCGATGCCATGCAGCGTTTTGTTGCTGGGGAAACTTTACCTGGCCATGTGCGCGCCTATTATCCCTTTGTCCGAATCCAAACCGATACGGCTACACGCTTAAATGGTAGCGAAGCCCACCTAAGCTATGGCTTTGTGGCGGGGCCAGGTAGTTTTGAAACCACACTCACTCGCCCAGATTTGTATGAAAAATATTATTTAGAGCAGTTCACTTTGCTGTTGCAAAGCCATCGTGATGAGCTAGAAGTGGGCATTAGCACCCAGCCAATGCCGGTGCATTTTTCCTTTGCCGAACATGATCATATTGAAGGCTCGCTCAGCATTGAACGCCGCCAATTAATGCGCGATATGTTTGATCTTCCTGATTTATCTGCGATGGATGACGGCATTGCTAATGGCACCTATGAGCCCAAACCTGGCGAGCCAGAGCCGCTTTCGCTATTTACCGCTGCAAGGGTGGATTACTCCTTGCACCGTTTACGTCATTACACTGGCACCGTGCCAGAGCATTTTCAAAATTTTGTGTTGTTTACCAATTACCAGTTTTATATTGACGAGTTTGTGCGGCTTGGGCACGAAAGCATGCAAGATCCCGCAAGCGAATATATCGCTTTTGTAGAGCCTGGTAATGTAGTGACGCGCCGTATAGGTATGGCAGCAGAGCCTGCTGATGTCTTGGGTTCGGAACCGCCACGCCTACCGCAAATGCCTGCCTATCATTTGATTCGTGCCGATAACACCGGCATTAGCATGGTGAATATCGGAGTGGGGCCCGCGAATGCTAAAACCATTACCGATCATATCGCCGTATTACGCCCCCATGCGTGGATTATGCTCGGCCACTGCGCGGGCCTTCGCAACTCTCAGCAAATGGGCGATTACGTGCTGGCGCACGGCTATGTGCGCGAAGATCATGTACTGGATGAAGACTTGCCGCTGTGGGTGCCGGTGCCTGCCTTGGCAGAAATCCAGCTGGCTTTAGAGGCCGCAGTGTCCCAAGTCACAGAAATGAAAGGCGCAGAACTCAAGCGCATTATGCGTACCGGCACGGTAGCAAGCACCGATAACCGCAATTGGGAGCTACTTCCTGACAACCGCCCACAAAGACGCTTTAGCCAAAGCCGCGCCATTGCGCTAGATATGGAAAGCGCCACCATCGCCGCCAACGGCTTCAGATTCCGCGTGCCTTACGGCACATTGCTCTGCGTAAGCGATAAGCCATTGCATGGCGAAATCAAACTCCCCGGCATGGCCAACCATTTTTACCGCGAGCGGGTTGATCAGCATTTACGCATCGGCATCAGAGCAATGGAGCTGCTGCGTGAGCAGGGCGAAGGCCAGTTGCATAGCCGTAAGTTGAGGAGTTTTGCGGAGGTGGCGTTTCAGTAGTGCGAAGTAGGGTGGGCACGTTTTTGTGCCCACGCGGTTTCAATGCCGCGTGTTACGCCAGCGGCTAATCCGCCCTACAGGACTGAGGTGGCATTTCAGTAAAGTGGCGGACGCATGAAGCGAAAAGCTGAATACCGCCACAACGCTACAAAAGGCTTCTCCATACATTCTCCACCGCCGAGGTATTGACAACTGGTTTCCATTGACAGAAACTGGTTGTCATCACTTCGTACCGTTGTGTGCCAATGCCATTGGTGAATATTTCAACCTAGGAGAAGCTCATGTTGACTATTGCCCCCCTCGACGCGCAAGTCCCAATCCATATGCAATTGGGTGAGTCTGCTTCGCCAACCATCCTGATTAATCTGTTTACTGTCGATGCTACTGATGTAGATGCCTTGCTCAAGGCGTGGGAGGTCGATGCAAATTGGATGAAACAACAACCAGGCTATATTTCCACGCAACTGCATCGTGGTATTGCGGGGAGTAATGTCTTTTTAAATTACGCGGTATGGGAGTCGGTAGCGCACTTTCGCGCCGCCTTTACACACCCAGAGTTTGCCAGCGCACTGGAGGCCTACCCTTCCAGTGCCATTGCGCAACCGCATCTATTTAGCCGTGTTGCAGTGCCCAACCTCTGTACCGAATAGTAAGGAATAAATTTGCAGCCTCAACAATCAAATCCAA
The DNA here is from genome assembly GCF_033446605.1 of Iodobacter sp. CM08. NCBI lineage: Bacteria > Pseudomonadati > Pseudomonadota > Betaproteobacteria > Neisseriales > Chitinibacteraceae > Iodobacter > Iodobacter sp. CM08. The sequence goes on from NZ_JAWQUO010000033.1 coordinate 17,554, forward strand.
GTGCTGTTTTAACCCAGATCATGTTGACCATTTTTCGAGTCAATGCGCAGCTTCTTGAAAAGGGAGATCAGTTGGTTGCATCACTAGGGATGACCAGTGCGCGCTGGCAAGTTATGGGTGCCATTGCTTTGTCTGGTCAAGCTCTTTCCTGCCCACAAATTGCCGCCAACATGGGGGTTTCCCGTCAAGGGGCTCAGAAACAGCTTAATCTAGCGCAAAAAGATGGCTTGATCGTGGGGCAACTTAACCCACAGCACGAGAGGTCGCCCCTTTATGTACTGACTGAAGCGGGGAAATGTCGCTATGACAAAGCGATGATTTACCAAGCCCTTTGGGCAAAATCATTAGTTCAGGGGGCGGGGCTAGAGGATTTGGAAACTACACTGAATGTACTGAGCGAACTTAATATTTCGCTTCGGGCCACGCCACTCCCAATTTTAGGAATGCATTCATGAGTAAATCTATTTTTCATGCCGTTGCTGGCACGGCCGCCATGCTGATCATCGCTACATTCTGGACATCGACCTTAGTGTCCGAGCTTTTTTTGGGGCATGCCGCCACCGCGGCTGTCAAACACGCCATTGCAAGCTATGGCCTGATTGCCCTTGTGATTATGATGGCAGCAACAGGTGGAACTGGCTTTTCATTGGGGAAAGAGCGTAAAGGTCGTTTACTTGAGGGCAAAAAGAAGCGCATGCCATTCATTGCAGCCAATGGTATTTTGATTATGATTCCATCCGCCCTCTTTCTGAACTATAAGGCGGCCTTAGGTGAGTTTGATGCATTATTCTATTCAGTTCAGATGCTTGAATTGATGGTGGGTCTTGTACAGCTCACGTTAATGGGTATGAATTTCAGAGATGGCCTTAAGCTGGCTGGTCGGCTACGCCCGAAACAGGCTAAGCTCTAAAAGGAGCGCACGCTAAAGGAGCCTACGCCCCCTTTCAAACAGGAGCTTGCGACAAGCGATCAATTGCCGTGGCTTAACTAAAAAAGGGTCTGCTACAGCAGACCCTTTTTTGTGCTCAGCAATTACAAAGCCTCAGCCGCATAATCCGCCAATCTCGATCTCTCGCCCCGTGTCAGGGTGATATGCCCTGAGTGCTCCCACATTTTGAAGCGATCCACCACATAGGTTAGGCCCGAGCTGCCTTCTGTAAGGTAGGGGGTGTCGATCTGGCTGATATTGCCTAAGCATACCACCTTGGTGCCGGGGCCGGCGCGGGTGATGAGGGTTTTCATTTGCTTGGGGGTTAAGTTTTGCGCCTCGTCGATAATCAGAAATTTCTTGAGGAAGGTGCGGCCACGCATAAAGTTGAGCGATTTCACCTTTATGCGTGAGCGAATTAAATCCCGCGTAGCGGCGCGGCCCCAATCGCCTGCTTCGGCGTCAGATTGGTTGAGCACATCAAGATTGTCTTCTAGTGCCCCCATCCACGGCATCATTTTTTCTTCTTCCGTGCCGGGCAAAAAGCCAATATCTTCGCCAACCGGCACGGTAACGCGGGTCATGATGATTTCACTGTAGATTTTAGATTCCAGCGTTTGCGCAAGGCTGGCCGCTAAAGTAAGTAGTGTTTTGCCCGTGCCCGCTTGCCCAAGTAGCGAGACAAAATCGACATCGGGGTTCATCAGTAGGTTGAGCGCAAAGTTTTGCTCGCGGTTTCTGGCCACAATGCCCCAAATGGCGTTTTTGTGGTGACTGTAATCTTTTAAGCTTTCGATCAGCGCTGATTTGCCTTCCACGCTCACCACGCGGGCCGACAGCGGGGTGTCGTCAGCTTGAAAGAGGAGTTGATTGACGTGTAGATCCACACAGTCTGGGCCTTTAATGCGCCAGTAGCTGCGGCCGCCTTCTTGCCAGCTTTGCATGTCTTTGCCATTGCGCTCCCAAAATTTTTGGTTGATTTCGCGCATGCCGGTGTAGAGCAGATCGGTGTCTTCTAATACTTTATCGTTAAAGTAATCTTCGGCCGCCAAACCCATCGCTCGCGCCTTGATGCGCATATTGATGTCTTTGGAAACCAAAATCACTTGCCGTTGGGTGTGCATTTGCTGCAGGTGATGAACTACGCCTAGGATTTGATTGTCGGCTTTGCCCATAGGGAGTTGGGCGGGCAGCACGCTGGTAATGGCTTCGGTTTGCATAAATAGCCGACCGACTGCTTGGCCCTTGCTGGCGGTGTCGAGTGATACGCCGTTATGTAGATCAAGCTCTTTGCCGGAAATCAGCTCTTCTAAAAAGCGGCTGGCTTGGCGAGCGTTGCGGGCAACTTCAGAAGTGCCCTTTTTATTATTGTCGAGCTCTTCTAGCGTCATCATTGGCAAGAAAAGATCGTGTTCCTCAAAGCGGTATAAAGAGGTGGGGTCGTGCATTAAAACATTGGTATCCAGAACGAAGAGCTTGGTAATGCTCGGTGCTTTGCGCTTGCGGGTTGCCATGGTGAACTCCATAGATCAAAGGGCTGCGTTTCTGGAAAGGGAATGTTGGCTGTATTGAGTGGGTGAGTTCCTTGTAAATGGTTAAGAAAAGGCGCGTAAGGCGCTGCGCCCAGCTGTAATTGATAATACGCATAAAGATTATTTGTCCACGAAAAACACTAAATGCACGAAAAAAACAGCTCTAAAGATGTTCCTTTCAGTTTTTTATCTGATGCAGATTGAGTTTTCAAATCAAATTATTTTGATCAACTCAAAGAGCAAGGGCAGCATCTGTTCGTGTCTTTGGTGTTTTTAGTGGACTACGCTATCTTGCTGCATAGCTTTAATTATTAATTACAGCGTTTTTACAAATTCCAGCACTTCTACGACATGACCTGGCACTTTTACGCCGCGCCATTCTTTAACGATTTCACCTTCTGCGTTAATCACAAAGGTGCTGCGTTCAATTCCCCTTACATCCTTACCATACATCTTCTTTTGCTTCATGACATCAAAAGAAAGACAAGCTGTCTCATCTGGGTCAGAAACCAGCTCAAAAGGGTAGTTTTGTTTGGCTTTGAAGTTTTCGTGGCTTTTAATGCTGTCGCGCGAGATGCCAAAGATTTGGCAGTTTGCGGCTTGAAATTGCTCAAAGTGATCGCGAAAATCTCCGCCTTCGGTGGTGCAGCCTGGGGTGCTGTCCTTAGGGTAGAAATACAGCACAAAGGCTTGGCCTTTGAGTGCTGCGGTATCAAATGCGCTTTCGCTAGTCGCTAATAAGTTTAATTCTGGGCATTGCGATATTTGAGTCTGCATCAATGAATCTCCATGTTGCAATGATTATAGATGCGTTAATAGGCGCTTGGCAGCTACAATAGGGCCAAATATGTGATAAGGATGTGACAGCAATGAGTATCAAATCTGACAAGTGGATTCGCCGCATGGCAAGCGAGCACGGCATGATCGAGCCATTTGTGCCTGGGCAAGTTAAAGAAGTAAACGGCGAACGTATTGTTTCTTATGGTACTTCTAGCTACGGCTACGATATTCGCTGTGCCGATGAATTCAAGGTTTTTACCAATATTAACTCGACCATTGTTGACCCAAAAAACTTTGACGAAGGCAGCTTTGTGAATGTTTCTGGTAAGGGATATTGTATTATTCCGCCCAATTCTTTTGCCTTGGCCCGCACTGTGGAGTATTTCCGTATTCCGCGTAACGCCTTAACCGTGTGCCTGGGTAAATCCACTTACGCGCGTTGCGGCATTATTGTGAATGTCACCCCGTTTGAGCCTGAGTGGGAAGGCTATGTGACGTTGGAATTCTCTAACACCACGCCGCTCCCTGCCAAAATCTACGCCAACGAAGGTGTAGCGCAGGTCTTGTTCTTTGAGGCTGATGCGGATGATGTATGCGAAACCTCTTACCGTGATCGCGGCGGTAAATACCAAGGCCAAAGTGGCGTAACGCTGCCTAAGACCTAAGCTTTACGTTTCTTCCTTGCAGGCCCGTATCCGTACGGGCCTGTTTTTTGATTAATACCCCAAGGATTGCCGATGAACCCGCTTATCTCTGCTTCGCAATTACAAGAACAACAAGCCGATGTGCTGCTGATCGATTGTCGCCATGATTTAAGCAATCCGCAGGCAGGGCGCTTGGCCTATGCAGAGGGGCATTTGCCTGGCGCGTATTTCCTGCATTTGGATGATGATCTTTCTGGGCTTAAAACCGGCAAGAATGGTCGCCACCCTTTGCCTGATCCGCAAGTTCTGGCAGATAAACTGGCTAGCCTTGGTGCGAGTCGTTTCCGTAACATTGTGGCTTACGATGCGCAGGGCGGCATTTATGCCGCTAGATTGTGGTGGCTGATGCGTTGGTTAGGGCACGATCAGGTTCAGGTTTTAGATGGCGGGCTTAGCGCATGGCAAGGCGATTTAACTCAGGTTTTGCCAAAGGCCGCGCCAAGTCAATTTACCTTTGAGCTGCGCCCAGAGCTGATGGTGGATGTGAATGCGCTGCTAGCAAATATGGCGCAGCCTATTTTTACCGTGGTGGACGCTCGCTCTCCTTCACGTTTTAAAGGCGAGGGCGAAACGCTGGACCCTGTGGGTGGACATATCCCTGGTGCAATTAATCGCTTCTTTCAGGATAATCTGCAGGCCGATGGGCGTTTTAAACTAGCTACGGAGCTTAACGCCGAATGGCAGGCGGTATTGTCCGGCGTAAAGGCGTCTAATAGCGTGCAGCAATGCGGCTCTGGGGTAACGGCCTGCCATAATCTATTGGCTTTGGAGGTGGCCGGTTTAAGCGGCGCTCGGCTCTATGCGGGCTCTTGGAGTGAATGGTGCGCAGACCCGCTGCGGCCTATCTTGATCTAAAGTAAATTCTGGTGTTTTATGCCTCGCCCATGCCCCTCGATGATTGAATTGGGGGGCATTGTTGTTATTGGGTGTTTCTTTTGGGGAGAGGCACCTACACGGGAAGGGTAATTATTTAACGGGCGGTTTCAACCAACGCTCAATCGTGGTGGTGGCGCGCAGCCAGCCACGTAAGATGTCCACTTCTTCGCGCTCTAGATTAGCGCGGGTAAACATGCGGCGCATTCTGGGCATTAGGCGCTTAGGCGCGTCTGGCTTTAAAAAGCCGATGGTGGTCAACGTTTCTTCTAGGTGGGTAAAAAAGTGCTCGAGTGCATCATGCGTGGCGCTATCTCGCTCTTCGGCTAGATGGGATACATCATCCAGCAAGGTGGCGTGTATCTCATAAGCGAACACCTGTACGGCTTGGGCTAAATTCAGGCTGGAGTAATCTGGATTGGTGGGAATCGTTGCCATGCGGTTACAAAGCAAGACTTCATCAATGGTTAAGCCCGACATCTCTGTGCCAAACACTAGAGCAATATCGTGGCCCGCTTGAATACTCTGGATGATTTCTGGCGCAAGCTGCCTAGGGGTTTGTAATGGATGCGCAAGTTCTCTGCGGCGAGCGGTGAGGGCAATTTGCAAAGTGGTGCCTGCCAATGCTTCTTCCATAGTACTCACTACAATAGCGGTATTAAGCACATCATCGGCATTGCTGGCTAAGGCGGTGGCGGTTTCTGAGGGAAATTGCTTGGGGTTGATCAGATATAGTTGGCTGATTCCCATGGTTTTCATGGCGCGGGCTGTGGAGCCAATATTGCCTGGGTGTGAGGTGTGAGAAAGCACGACTCGGATGCGGGAAAGACAGCTAAGGGCAGAATTACTTGCAGGAATTGTATTCATTATGTTTATTCATTTTGATAGCACAGGTAGAATAGCGGCCAATCTTATATCGGGTAGCTGCGAGGATTGCAGTGTTGCTTTGGCCGAATTATACCGCGCTTGTGCCTTACGCTTCTTTTTTTGCTGTGCCCTCATTGATCTTTTACTTTTATTCAGGAATAGCCATGCATCCAATGCTCAACACCGCTGTGCGCGCCGCGCGCCGCGCTGCTTCAATTATCCAACGTGCATCTAGCAATTTGGATCACCTTACGGTAGAAAAAAAAGGCCAAAATGATTTTGTGTCTGAAGTAGACCGCGCAGCAGAGCAAGCCATTATCGATACCATTCTCGAAGCGTATCCAACGCATGCCATCTTGGCCGAAGAATCTGGTAGCCGCGGAGACTCAGAATACACATGGATTATTGATCCATTGGATGGCACCACCAACTTTTTGCATGGCGTTCCTCAATATGCAGTATCGATTGCGCTAGAGCATAAGGGCGTGATTACACAGGCCGTGGTTTATGATCCTTGCCGCAATGATTTATTCACCGCAACGCGCGGTGTGGGTGCTTACTTGAATGATCGCCGCATCCGCGTATCAAAAGTACGTGAATTGTCTGAAGGCTTGATCGCAACGGGTTTTCCATACACCCGCTTCGATAATCTAGAAAACTACATCAATATTTTCCGCGATATGACACAAAAATCCGCTGGCCTACGTCGCCCAGGTGCTGCGGCCTTGGATCTGGCTTATGTAGCATGCGGCCGTTACGATGGTTTCTTTGAATTTGATCTTAAAACCGTTGATATCGCAGCGGGCTCGCTCTTGGTACAAGAAGCGGGTGGTTTAGTGACTGACTTGAATGGCGAAGAAGGCTTCTTGCAATCTGGCGATATCCTTTGCGGCACACCCCGCGTATTTGGTCAAATGTTGTCGGTGATTCGTCAGCATAACGCTTAAGTTTTGCTTTGAAAGGCATTCAAAAGCCTGTGGGTACAGAGGCAAGCTAAGAACACAAGCGCATAATATTTCTGTGTGGCTCGCCTCTTAAAAAAGCGTCATCTTCGATGGCGCTTTTTTTATATGTTGTAGGGTGGCTTAGGCCAAGCTTGAAGCTGATCTAAAATGTGATCGTTTTCGGCCGTAAGCCACCATGGCGTTATGATGGCTTACGGCCAAGATATAGTCGCACTAGTATTGAGTGCCTTGATTGGCCTAGCCCCCTCGACAGATTCGCTTTGGTTTTAATGAAAATAAATTAATGGTTAAGGAGTAAAAAATGGCGGAAATTTCTAATAAAAAGAGTGAGGCTAAAAGCGCCAAGCCAACTCACACGCCATTTATGCAGCAATACCTGCGTTTAAAGAGCGATCACCCCGATAAGCTGCTGTTTTATCGTATGGGTGATTTCTACGAGTTGTTTTTTGATGACGCGGTACGCGCCGCCAAACTGCTGGATATCACCCTCACTACACGCGGCTCAACGGCTGGCGAGCCGATTAGGATGGCCGGTGTGCCTTATCACGCCGCCGAGCAATATCTGGCCCGCTTGGTAAAAATGGGCGAATCGGTGGCGATTTGTGAGCAGGTGGGTGAAGTAACGGGGAAGGGGCCGGTTGATCGCAAGGTGATGCGTGTCGTTACCCCAGGTACGCTAACCGATACCGCCTTGATGGATGTAAAAGTAGAGAACCGCCTGCTGGCACTGAGTTTTGTACGCGGCAAAATGGGTATGGCTTGGTTGTCACTAGCATCAGGTGATTTTGCCCTGATGGATAGCACACCAGAAAAGCTAGCGTCAGAGATAGAGCGCTTGCGCCCAGCAGAGATTTTAGTCAGCGATGATGCAGGTTTGGCGATGTTTGAGCATTTTCAACATGGCTCTGCCGTACTCAGAAAGCTGCCGCCTTGGCAGTTTGAGGCCGCAAGTGCGCTACGCAATTTAAGCCGCCACTTTGAAACCCATGATTTATCTGGCTTTGGCATTGTAGACGGCATGTTGGCCCTTGGCCCTGCCGGTGCTTTGCTTGAGTACGTACGCAGTACGCAAGGCGGTGCTTTGCCGGTATTGGCAGGGCTGCGCTGTGAATCGCAAAGCCAATATATTGAGCTGGACGCGGCAACGCGGCGTAATTTAGAAATCACCGAAACGATCAGGGGTGAAACTTCCCCCACTTTATTCTCCCTGCTAGATCATTGCGCCACGGGCATGGGGTCGCGCTTGCTGCGTCACTGGCTGCATCATCCACTGCGCTCACAGGGCAAAATTTTACAGCGCCAAAACGCCATTGCTGCCTTGTTGGCGACGGGGCTGTTTACATCTATCCACGCTGCGCTTGATTGCATCAGCGATGTAGAGCGCATTACCGCGCGCATCGCCTTAGCCAGTGCAAGGCCGCGTGATTTATCTAGCTTGCGAGATAGCTTGGCGGGCTTGCCAGCCTTGCTGCAGGTGTTACCAGAAGATGATTTTTTTGCGGCACTGGCTAAGGCGCTCACCCCAGACGCTCAGATCCTTGAATTGCTCAGCGCCAGCATCAAGACCGAGCCATCTGTGGTGCTGCGAGAAGGGGGGGTGATTGCCGATGGCTATAACGCCGAACTCGATGAATTACGTGCTATTCAAACGCATGGAGGGGAGTTTTTGCTGGCCTTAGAGGCGCGCGAACGTGAGCGCACGGGTATTCCCACGCTAAAGGTAGAGTACAACCGCGTGGCGGGTTACTTTATTGAAATCACCAATTCTTATGCGGGCGCGGTGCCAGATGATTATCGCCGTCGCCAAACCATGAAAAATGCCGAGCGCTATATCACGCCAGAGCTCAAGCTATTTGAAGATAAAGCCCTGAGTGCGCAAGAGCGCTCTTTGGCCCTAGAGAAATCCCTATACGAAGACCTGCTGCAACGTCTGCAGCCTTATCTGGGCGCTTTGCGCTTAGCCGCGCAAGGCTTGGCGACAGTGGATGTGTTGGCCAGCCTGAGCGATACGGCCGAGCGCGGCAATTATATTGCACCGCAATTTGTAGATGGGCAGGTCTTGCATATTGAGGCGGGCCGCCATCCGGTGGTTGAAGCGCAGATTGATGATTTCATCCCTAATGATGTTGATTTTTCCGTAGCGCGCAAATTACTGCTGATTACGGGGCCAAATATGGGCGGTAAATCTACTTATATGCGCCAAGTGGCCCTGATTGTGCTGCTAGCCCACGTAGGGAGTTTTGTTCCGGCCCAAAGCGCGGTGATCGGAAAGCTGGATCGTATCTTTACCCGTATTGGTGCTTCAGATGATTTGGCGGGTGGACGCTCAACCTTTATGGTGGAAATGACCGAAACTGCCAATATTTTAAACAATGCTTCGGAGCACTCCTTAGTATTGATGGATGAAGTGGGTAGGGGTACGTCCACCTTTGATGGCTTGGCCTTGGCTTGGTCAATTGCGAAGGCTTTAATCGAGAAAAACCGTGCTTACACGCTATTTGCCACGCATTACTTTGAGCTAACGCGCTTAGCGCAAGATTATCCAGTGGTGGCTAATGTGCATTTAGATGCGGTTGAGCACAAAGATAAGATTGTGTTTTTGCACGCCGTACAGGAAGGCCCCGCTTCGCAAAGTTATGGTGTGGCCGTGGCACAGTTGGCGGGGGTGCCCAGGGACGTGGTTAGAGCAGCAAGAAAAAAACTCCTCGAGCTAGAATCCAACAGCGTACAGGGCGGCATGCAGGGTGATTTGTTTGCAACTGCAGCGGTGGCGCAGATCGAGCCTGATCCGCATCCTTTGCTGGATGTATTGGCGAGCGTTGATCCGGATGCATTAAACCCGCGTGAGGCGCATGATTTGTTATACCGCCTTTGCGCCATGCTTTAGGGTGAATTCACTAAGTAGATAGGCAAAAGTTTTCTTGCATCGTTGTCTTGCCTTGTCGTACTAACTGTACTGCCTGCGGCTTCGACGCCTTGCCATAAAACTTTTGCACAAGTACTTACTGCGTTGTTTACGGCAACTTAAAACATAAATAGTAGTGTTTGATGTTGTAGTGAGAATCATGCGCAAAATAATTTGGCTTTTGCATATAGCTTCCTATAATTGAATTACCTTACTTTATATCTGTGTTTATGCTGCCCCAAACCGTATTTATCGGTAGCGAGTGGCATTAAATGCTTTGTTTTTTAAGTTTGTCGCAAAAAATTCGTAAGAATGTAAATTTTACCAGTTAGAATGTAAGGCTGTTTGCTAGTATGAATCCATAAGCAAATGTGCTTTTCCTAAGAGGGAGTGGCTGTGAATACGGTGTCTGATCTTACAGTGGCGGGGCGGGATAATCAGGGCAGTACTTTGCTGGAGATTGCGTCTTTTTTATCGGATGGAGCACCTAACGAGGGTTTTTCTTTAACAGAGTTAAACGCTAAAGCATCGGCTGAATTAAAAAGATTCGGTTTGGATTTACAAAGCCAATTAGCCTTGATAGGCGTCACCGTTCCTCCTGCTTTGCAGCTAAGAGGGGATGATGTAGGTGCCTTGCATGTCATTGGTGAACATGCGCTAAAATCTGAAATTGAAGTTTTTTTAAACGATAACACCCGCATCTTGAAATGGTATAAAGAAGTTGAAGTGATGCATGAAATTTTGCGCAGCACTCAATTAAGTGAAGGGCAAAGCTTGGAAAATCAGGTTTTCAACTTGGGTCTAACTAGTTTGGGCTGCGTTGCTTTTTTTTCGATGCTATAGGACTGCAGTGCCGTTAATATTTGCTTCATTCACAATGATGAAATAAACGTCAATAGCCTGCTGTTAAGAAGCTTGCCGCCGCCGAGTATTTATCGGCGGCGTTTTTATTCTGAGGGATGAATATCGTCTAAAGCGCATATTCAGGTTATAATCCTCTGTTTTTTTGGAAAGAAACGCACATGAAAACCACCCGATCACGTCGCCCCCAGCCGGCTATTGCAGAGCGTAAGGCCAGCGAGCGCACCGCGCAGGCCGCAGGTGTGGGTAAGCGTACGGGTGGCAAACCCGCCGGTGACGAATACTCAACCCGAAATCCCGCCTTTGGCAAAGCCGCTGTGACTAGTGCAAAGCCTGCCGCTGGCCGTGGCCGTAATGAGCCAGTCACGAGTACGCCCGTTGCTGGTCGTGGCCGTAACGCCTCAGCCACCAGCACGCCAGTGCCTAGCCGAGGCCGTAATGTAACGGTTGGCGCTCCTGCTACATCGCCAGCGCAAGGCCGTGGCCGCCCTGCAGCTGCTCCAGCATCAGCGCAACAAACACGCGGCGGCCAAAGTGGCCGTGGTGCTGAGTTGCCTGCATCGGCTTATGAGTCCAGAGGGCTACGCACACCGCGCTCTAAGCCTAACCCACAAGGCGGTAAGGCTGAACGCCCAACTTTTGAGGCGTACAAGGCTGTTGCTGCCGCTAATGCGGCTATTGGTGCTGGGGACGAAACACGCAAAATCAAATACAAAACGGTGAGCCGTGCTCGTCGTATGCAATTGCGCCAAGGCTCGGTTAAAGAGCTGCAAATGCAAAAAGAATTACGTGAACGCCGCGTGGCTACTACAGAAATCCCCGCTGAGCGCTTGCAAAAAGCACTGGCATTTACCGGCTATGGCTCACGCCGCGCCATGGAAGACGCTATTGCTGCAGGCAAAGTATCGGTAAATGGTAAAATTGCCGCGCTGGGTAGCAAGGTTAGCTTGGGTGACGATGTTCGCTTTGATGGTAAAAAAGTTGTATTGAAATGGCCAGATCGCTTGCCGCGCATCGTGATGTATCACAAGCAAGAAGGCGAGTTGGTGAGCCGTGATGACCCAGAAGGCCGTGTTACGGTGTTTGATCGTCTGCCACGTTTAAAATCCAGCAAATGGGTTGCCGTTGGCCGTTTGGATTACAACACCAGTGGTCTGCTGCTGTTTACTACATCGGGTGAACTGGCCAACCGCATGATGCACCCTAGCTTTGAAGTAGAGCGTGAGTACGCAGTGCGTGTATTTGGTGAGCTGACTCAAGAGCAAATCAATGAAATGCTCAAGGGTATTGAGCTGGAAGACGGCACGGCCCATTTTGCCAGCCTGCAACGCCGTGGCGGTGAAGGTTTCAATCACTGGTATCACGTAGTGCTTAAAGAAGGTCGTAATCGTGAAGTGCGCCGGATGTTCGAGCATTTTGGTTTGATTGTCAGCCGTTTGATCCGTGTACGCTTCGGTGCGATGACGCTGCCAGGTCGCTTGCGCCGTGGTCATTTCCACGAGTTAACCGAGCTAGAAATCTTGGGCGTGATGCGTTGGGCAGGTCTGAAAATTAATGGCCGTCAAGCTGACGAGTAAGCCACGATGAGTAAAGCGTTTATTCGGGAAACCGAGACAGATGATGATGAGTTACCCAGCGAGCTACGTGTGCCCGCTGGTAGCAAAAATTATATGACCCCCGGCGGCTGGCGCAAGATGAAGGCAGAATTTGCCCAGCTAGTGCAAAAAGAGCGCCCCGAATTAACGCTGCTTATTAACTGGGCGGCCTCCAATGGCGACCGCTCAGAAAACGGTGATTATATCTATGGTAAAAGACGATTGCGTGAAATTGACCGACGCATTCGTTTTTTAACCAAACGCCTTGAGCTGGCAGAAGTCATCGACCCAGAGCTGCGCGAAGCCACCGATCAAATCTTTTTTAGCGCCACAGTCAGTTATTTAAGAGAAGACAGCCGAAGCGAGACGGTGGCGATTGTTGGCGTAGATGAAACCGATATGAAACGCCACTATATTAGCTGGACCTCACCCGTTGCTAGGGCGCTGATTAAGGCGCGTGAAGGCGATGCAGTACTGTTGCGCACCCCCGCCGGAATCGAAGAGTTAGAGATTACTGACGTAAGCTATCAGGCACTAGACACTGAAATGCCTAGCTTCTAGGTATTTTGCCTGATATTTTTTAAATGGTACTTTGCACATTACTTATGCTTGCGGTATCTTCTCCGCATGGATATCTTACAGCCGCCCCGTAATAGTCTTTTTCGCCGTGTTTTGCGCAATATGATCATGCGTATTGCGCTCGCTGGCGTCTTGCTCTCGGCTTTAAGCTATTATTGGAGTTATGTTAATTTCCAAGAAGAAGCACTTGCCAATTTAGCGCAATATATATCTGCTCGTAGCCAATTAGAAAGTGAATTATTTATTCAAGCAGAAGCGAATACTAAAATTGTGCGTGATGAGTTTTTGCGTCGCTATATATTGCTCGATGATACCAATCCCGCCCCTGCATTTTATTCCCTAATTGCACAAGACAAAGATCGCATGTGGCGCGTTCGGGTGCAAAAAGATGATTTTGAGCGCAAAGCAACCATTGCAATTCTGCCCGATGCCCCAAAAACGCCTACCTTTATGCGTCAAGTATTACTGGGCTATGATGTTTTATCGCAGTATGGTCCTGCTTTTCGTAATCGCTATTACGATACATTTATTGATTTAAATGTGTCTAATGGCAGCTTAATGTATTTGCCAGATTTAAATTACGCACGTAATGGATCCGTTGCAGATTTTGCTGCTGATATAGAGGCTGAATTAGGCGCGACCCCCACAAAAAATCCCGAACGTAAAACTTTTTGGACCAGTATTTATTTTGATCGTCAAGCCTTACGTTGGATGGTTTCGGTGGTAACGCCGCTTGATTATCTAGGTAAATATATTGGTGGGGTGGGGCAGGATGTTTTATTAGATCAATTAATAGAGCGTAATAATAAAAAAAGCATTCCTGGTACTTATAATATTACGATGACCCGCAGTGGTGAGCTGATTGCGCATCCCGATAAAATGGATAAAATAACCGCGAGCCAAGGGCATTATAAAGTGCAGCAAGATCCTGTATTAAACGGGATTTATAAGGCAACCTTAAGTGCCAACCAAGATCACCGCTTCGTTGAAACTCCTGATGGTTTAAATTGGCTAGGCGTTGCGCCTATCGAAGGCGCAAATTGGCTATTTGTTACTGTTTACCCAAAAAAGCTCTTGCAGGATAAAGCCGCAAAAACGACCAGTATTGTCTTATTGCTAGGCATGTTAGCTGTAGTGATTGAGCTTTTTTTAATGACTTGGGTGCTAAAAAAAGAAGTAGCCAAGCCCTTAAATAGGCTCAATAAAGCCATTAACGCGCTAGCAACTGGCTCAGTAAGTGATCAGCTCGATATTGAACGAGCGGATGAATTGGGTGATTTGGCGCGTAATTTTGATGATATGTCTAGGACGGTGCAATTACATCGCCAACATTTAGAAAAATTAGTGGATGTGCGTACCAAAGAATTAGCCAGTCGCAATGAACAATTAGAAGTATTAAATCATTCGCTTACGCATTTAAATAAAGAAAAAAATGAATTGTTAGCCATTGCTGCGCATGATTTGAAAAATCCTGTGGCAAGCATTCAAGGGATGGCGCATTTAATTTCTATTCGTTTGGATGAATGGCCTAAGGGGCGGATATTAGATCGATTGGCGGGGATAGGCCTACTTGCCGATAGAACCCAGTGTATTTTAAGTAATTTATTAGATCATGAAGCATTAGAAAGTGGCTCAGTACAAATCCATCTGGAGTCGCTTTGCTTAAATGTATTATTGAAAGAGCTATTATCAAGCTGGGAGGAACGCCTTGCGGCTAAGCAACAGGTCTGCTTATTGGCGACGTGTAATCAGCCCGTCTGGGCGGATCGACAAGCGCTGTGGCAGGTATTGGATAATCTGCTATCCAATGCATCCAAATACTCGCCGCAGGGGAGTGTGATTCATTTGAATAGCGCGCTAGACGGGGCGTTATTGCGGATTTGCGTTGTGGATCAAGGGCCTGGCGTTGCTCCACATGAAATGTCTAAGCTATTTTTAAAATTTAGCCGCCTCTCTGCATTGCCAACGGGGGGCGAGCACACCACGGGGCTGGGTTTGTCTATTGTGAAGCGCTTGGTAGAAGCCATGCATGGCCGTGTTTATTGCCAAAGCCAGTTTGGCAGTGGTGCCACTTTCGTTGTCGAACTTCAGTCTAGGCTCTGATAAACTTCGGCCCTAACGAATTCACTATGGACCCTTTTTATGCGTCAATATCTTGACCTGCTACAGCATGTGTTAGACCACGGAGTCAGGAAAGAAGACCGTACGGGTACCGGTACGGTGAGTGTATTTGGCTATCAAATGCGCTTTAATTTAGCCGATGGTTTTCCTCTGGTGACAACTAAAAAAACCCATTTAAAATCGATCACTTATGAATTGCTGTGGTTTTTACGTGGTGAAACCAATGTGAATTGGCTGCAGGAGCGCGGCGTAAAGATTTGGAACGAATGGGCGGCTGCGGATGGCGAATTAGGGCCAATCTATGGCTCACAGTGGCGTAGTTGGCCAACGGCCGATGGTCGTCATATCGATCAAATAAGCGAAGTTGTAAAGCAGCTAAAAACCAATCCAGATTCCCGCCGAATTATTGTTTCAGCATGGAATGTGGGCGAGCTAGATAAAATGGCGTTACCCCCTTGCCACGCTTTTTTCCAATTTTATGTAGCGCCTGCACAAGCGGGTGACGCGGATCAGCGCGGCAAGCTATCGTGCCAGCTGTATCAGCGTAGCGCCGATATTTTCTTGGGTGTGCCCTTTAATATTGCGTCTTACGCCATGCTAGTGATGATGTTGGCGCAAGCTTGTGATCTGCAAGTGGGCGATTTTGTTTGGACAGGCGGCGATTGCCACATCTATAGCAATCACTTTGATCAAGTTAAAGAGCAGCTTTCCCGCTCGCCGCGTGCCTTGCCTGTTATGAAGCTCAATCCAGCTAAAAAAGATATTTTTGATTTTGAGTTTGAAGATTTTACCTTGGAAGCTTACGACCCCTATCCGGCCATTAAAGCCCCGATCGCGGTTTGATTCTAAAAGCACTCCGACCTGCAAGATTGTTAAGCAAGGCTGCGTTCTTCGCGGCTTGTGAAATACAGGTGGAATAAGGAAAATAGATGGATATTGCAATTATTGCTGCGGTTGCGCAAAACGGCGTTATCGGGATAGAAAATCGCCTGCCTTGGTCTTTGCCTGAAGATCTAAAGAATTTTAAAGCACTGACGATGGGCTCTCCTATGCTGATGGGGCGTAAAACCTTTGAATCTTTACCAGGGTTATTGCCAGGACGCCCACATTGGGTGCTGACACGTAGCCCAGAGTGGCAATCAGTTGGGGCAACGGCTTATATCAGCATTGAAGAGGCTTTGGCAGCAGCAAAGGGGCATGAGAAGCTGTTTATTATTGGTGGGGGTGAAATCTATACCCGCACTTTAGCTTTGGCCAATGTGCTGTATTTAACCGAAGTGGCATTAAGCCCCGTTGGGGATGCTTATTTTCCTGAGTTTAATCAAGCAGAATGGCAAGAAGTATCGCGGCAGCCTCAGCTAAGCGCTAAAGGAATTGAATTTGCCTACGTTGAATATCGGCGAATTTAACTTTCAGTAAAAAACCCGCTATTGGCGGGTTTTTTCTTAGCGGGAGCAAATGCTTACAAAAATCAATCCTGTGCTTCTAGCCAATCCATTAATTCCTCAAAACGGCCAATGATGACATCTGCTTCAGGCATATTGGCGGTAATGCCGTAGCCATAGCTGACAAAAGCCACCTTACATCCGGCTGCGCGTGCGGCCAGGATGTCGTTTTTAGAATCGCCCACCATTAATAGCTCAGCAGCGCTTACGCCCATTTTTTGCATGACGTGCAGTAAAGGCTCGGCATCCGGCTTGCGGGTAGCTAAAGAATCACCACTAACAATCACTTCAAATACCTGATCAATGCCCAGCTCTTTTAATAGCGGCAGCGTAAAGCGCTCAGGCTTGTTGGTGATAATGGCCAAACGATAGCCGCAATCATGCAGCTCGTTCAAGGTGTTAGCAACGCTAGGGTAGAGCTTGGTTTTAAGCGTTAGCCCTGCTTGATAATGCTGATCAAAACGTGCCAGCGCTTCCTTTTGTGCTTCGCTGCCTGTGAAGTTGGCGGCCATGTCTGCAGCCATGGCGCGGGCGACGAGGCTTTCTGTGCCATCGCCCACAAAACTCTCAATTAAGGCGATATCCAGCGTTGCAAGGCCAGCATCGCTACGAGCGGCGTTGGCGGCGTGGGCAAGATCGGGGATCGAATCGGCTAAGGTGCCATCTAAATCAAAAGCAAAGGCTCTGATACTCATGCGGGTGTGTCCAATAGGGTGAAAATATTTTCTAAGGGCCGGCCAATTGCAGCACGGCCCTGATAGATAAGAATAGGGCGCTCAATCAGCCTTGGATGCTCGGCCAGCAGCGCAATGATGGCGGCATCGTCTAGTACGTGTGCTGCGTACTGCTCTTGCCACAGCGCTTCTTTGCTGCGAACCAAGTCTAGTGGGCCAATGCCTAGCTGGCTGAGTAGCTGATGAATCTGCAGCGCATCAAGTGGCTGCTTAAGGTAGTCAATGATTTCTGGCTGTAAACCTCTGGCCGTCAGTGCAGCAAGCGCTTCACGGCTTTTAGAGCAGCGTGGGTTATGGAGTAATTGCATTACTTTGCCAGCTCAGCACGCATTTGATCGATTACCGCTTTGTAATCGGGCTTGCCAAAAATGGCGGAGCCCGCCACAAAAGTATCCACGCCTGCAGCCGCAATTTCAGCAATATTGGCCGTGTTTACACCGCCATCGATTTCTAGCCAAATCTCACGCCCTGTTTGTGCCGTGTAGGCATCAATCCGTGCACGTGCTGCTTTAGCCTTGGCTAAAACGCCAGGGATAAAACTTTGCCCGCCATAGCCTGGATTGACGGACATTAATAAAATCATGTCGATTTTATCCATAACATAATCTAAATAATGAAGGGGCGTTGCAGGATTAAACACTAAGCCTGCCTTACAGCCGTGTTCTTTAATCAGGCCAAGTGAGCGATCAACATGCTCGGAGGCTTCGGGGTGAAAGGTGATGATATTTGCGCCCGCCTTGGCAAAATCAGGAATGATGCGATCAACGGGTTTAACCATAAGATGCACATCAATGGGGGCGGTAGTGTAGGGGCGAATGGCCTCACAAAACATCGGGCCCATTGAAAGATTGGGGACGTAATGATTATCCATTACATCAAAATGAATCATATCTGCGCCCGCGGCGATCACATTTTTAACTTCTTCGCCTAAACGTGCAAAGTCAGCGGCAAGAATGCTTGGTGCAATACGAAAGTCTGTCATAACCAGCTCCATTTCAGGGTATATCACTCATTTTAACGGATACCTTACCTCTATAGCCTTGAGCTTGGTAATATTCTCTTCATCAATGACCACAAGAACTGTAAAGAATGAGTGATTCTCCTGTTTATAGCGTGTTGGTTCACGCCGAAGCGTTTTACCTTCCAGAGCAATCGGATGAGGTGGCAGATCGTTATGCCTTTGCCTACCGCATCACGATTACGAACACCGGCACCGCTGCGGCTCAGTTATTGAGCCGTCACTGGGTGATTACCGATATGGAGGATCGCATACAAGAAGTGCAAGGTGATGGCGTAGTAGGCGAGCAGCCCGTGTTAGAGCCAGGTCAGCATTTTGAATATATGAGTAGCGCCAGTATTGCAACGCCCGTAGGCTCAATGCAGGGTAATTATCGCATGCAGGCAGCAGACGGCAATCAGTTTGATGCAGAAATCCCCTCGTTTGTGCTGGCAATGCCGCGCACATTGCATTAAACGACCATGCCATAGCCGTGGCCACGCTGCCATGCGCGGTAAAATAGGGAGTAAAGGCTGGCTTGCCACTTTGCTTGTTTATCTTGGGCGTTGAGTCATATCAACGCCCACATTTATTTCATTTATTTGGAAACACATGACGCAATCTCGTCGAAATGATTGGCAGACACTATCTACTCTTTTGCCCTATCTTTGGCAGTATAAAACGCGGGTTATTCTGGCTTTATCTCTATTGATTTTGGCTAAATTGGCCAACGTCTCAATTCCTTTGGTATTAAAGGGGATTGTTGATGGCCTAGATCCTAAACACGCTCCGCTGGTATTGCCTCTAAGCCTTGTGCTCAGTTATGGCGCGTTGAGGCTCTGTGCCTCGGTGTTTGGCGAAATGCGCGATGCTGTGTTTGCTAAAGTCACGCAAGGGGCTATTCGCAAAGTGGCGATGCAAGTCTTTGAGCATTTGCACCGTCTGAGTTTGCGCTTTCATTTGGAGCGGCAAACTGGGGGTATGAGCCGAGATATTGATCGTGGCACAAAAGGGATTTCTTTTTTGCTTAACTTTACCTTGTTTAATATTTTGCCAACGCTGGTTGAAATTTTGCTAGTGGCTGGTATTTTATTGAAAAAGTATGATGTTTGGTTTTCAGTTATCACCTTTGGAACTATTGTTTTATATATTGTATTTACCCTTGGCATTACTGAATGGCGTATGCATTTTCGCCGCACCATGAATGATATGGATTCAAAAGCCAATACCCGTGCAGTAGATAGCTTATTAAATTATGAAACGGTTAAATATTTTAATAATGAGCGCTGGGAGGCAGATCGCTATGATGCCAGCCTTAAAGTGTGGGAAACTGCCGCCGTTAAAAACCAAGTTTCATTGTCATTTTTAAATGCTGGGCAAGCAATTATTATTGCGCTAGGCGTCACATTATTAGTGGGCTTGGCCGCGGATGGTGTAGTAAAAGGCACCATGACCCTAGGTGATTTAGTCTTGGTCAATGCTTTTTTATTGCAGCTTTATGCGCCGCTTAATTTTTTAGGCTTTGTCTATCGTGAAATCAAACATTCTTTGGCCGATATGGAAAAGATGTTTAATTTAATGGGCCAAAATGCCGAAGTTAAAGACATTGAAACCGCACAAATATTAAATACGCAATCAGCATCCATTTGTTTTGATCATGTTGATTTCTCTTATGAGCCTAATCGGCAGATTTTGCACAATGTGAGCTTTGTTATCCCGACAGGAAAAACAGTTGCCGTGGTAGGTAGCTCAGGCGCGGGGAAATCAACGTTATCCCGATTGCTCTATCGTTTTTATGATGTGAGCCAAGGAGGGATAAGCATTAATGGCGTTGATTTGCGTGAGCTTAATCAAGTGAGCTTGCGTGCACATATTGGGATTGTGCCGCAGGATACGGTGCTATTTAACGACAGTATTTATTATAATATTGCCTATGGTCAGCCAACGGCAAGCCGTGATGAAGTGATTCAAGCGGCTAAATCTGCACATATATACGAGTTTATTCAATCCTTACCAGATGGGTTTGATACTTTGGTTGGTGAGCGCGGATTAAAATTATCGGGCGGAGAAAAGCAGCGCGTTGCAATTGCGCGCACCATTCTTAAAAACCCACCTATTTTAATTTTTGATGAAGCCACTTCTGCACTTGATTCTCGTACCGAAAAGGCAATTCAGGCCGAGCTTAAAGAAATCTCTGCCAATCGCACCACTTTAATTGTTGCCCATCGCTTATCTACAGTCGCCGAAGCCGATGAAATCCTTGTTATGGAGCAAGGACAAATCGTTGAGCGAGGCCGCCATCGAGATTTATTGGAGCTAGGTGCTAATTACGCAAGGATGTGGCAGCTACAACAAGGCGACGAAGACAATAGTACTGATTAAGATCTCTTATTAGAACGCAGACCATGGTGATCGTGTGGTTTGCGCTTTAAGGGCCACTTCTTCTACTACCCATTCATATAAAGCATCAGGGTCAATTGCAAGTTGCCGCGCTTTAACGCTGATTTTTTCCCAAGCGGCACGTCTTAATTGTTGACGTGCTAGCTTCTTTGCTAAGGCGGATTCATCAGTTTGGCGCATTGTATGCCAAGCCTCTGGCTCTGGTCGCTCCTCATCTGGGCTGTAAAACAAAACCGAAGGATGAGGGAGTGGCTTTTTTTGATTTAAGTCTTTCAAACTGCTTGATACCTTTTGAAGGGCCATTTCTAAGAATGGTTACTTATCGATGATTCGATTAAAAGAGAAACAAGGCTACTCTCTTCAAATATCGTAAAAATGGCAAATTGAAAATAACGCTGCAAAAATTGCATGCGATCAGCTTGCTAGTGCATTTATTAAAATGAGTTACTTAGGTGTATATCTAAAAATGCATATTAATTTTGTTTATTACAATGAAGCGACACAATGGCCAAATGCTATTTAGACTTGGCAGATTAAAGACCTTGGGTCGGTGTGCCGATCAGGATTGCATGAATTGCATCCCTTACGAGATTTGCTTTCATTGATTGGCTCAGATTGTATAAGGCTCTTACATTTATTGCACCAATTCTATAGCTAAGTGGGTAAAAAAACCGAAAAAACATCAGATTTAGTCAGAGCTTAATTTGGGATGCCTTGTTGCTTTCGCAAGCAGAAGGTTCACGTAAATTTATGCTAGCAAAACACCTAAGGTAGAGACAAGGTGTCTGTGATATTTATAGCATAGCTTGATGCTGTTGTTTGTTTTTTTGTTTTAATTTTATTGCATAAAACACGGCTTAAGCTTGAATCTACATGCCGCTACTTAAGTCCCTCGATAGCGATTTTAGCGTCTCCTTGAACGCCACATTATTTATATAAAGCATGACGGCTAGTGAGGAAAGGTATTTTTTAGCGATGACTGTAGGTGCAACGAAAGCATCTACTTGTTTTTGTTGTTTTAAAAAAGAAAGAAATTAGAAAGTATTTGTGTTTAATTTGTAATTTTTGCTAATATATACCCTCTGTATAAAATCTAAATCCATCTAAGGGCTAGCATGCGTTTACTCTGTGCATTAACTTTATGTCTGATAACAAGTTACGCGAATGCGGATATCAAATCTGGCGTATATATTAATGTTGATTCAGGTTGGTCGCATTATTCTGCAGCAAAAGAAACTAACGATGTCAATGATATTAGCTTTGCCACACGAATTGGTTATCAGTTTAATCGAAACTTTGCCATTGAAGGGCAACTGGTCGGTTTGGGGTTTTCTCGCAACCTGATGCGGTTTACAACAGATCAAGAATTTACACCTAGCTATAATTATGGAGTGAATGCAGTCGGTATTTTACCGATCAATGAGCGCTTTGATTTGTTGGGTAAATTAGGTATTGGCCGCACTAGAATGGAGAGCTCTTTGCGTGCACAGTCAGATTATGATGAAACAGACGCTAATCTAGGCTTAGCACTACGTTTGGCTCTGGGTACAAGCTGGGGCATAAAGCTGGAAAGCAATTATTTTAATAAAGCAAAAGTAACGACTGCAATGCTGGGTTTTGATTGCCACTTTTAATTATTTAGCGCATTAAATGCCGGTCAATTGCTGCAAAATATATTGCATAAAAACCGGCATTTAATTTTACAAAGGCAGGGGGTGATCTTTCGGCCATAAGAGCCAAAGCTGCCCATTTTGCTTCATCTTTCCCGCTAATTCCCCCGCAGCATCTCCCGTCCCCCAAAAGAAATCAGCCCGCACCGTGCCACGAATCGCCCCACCTGTATCTTGAGCGGCCACAAGGCGATGGATTCCCCCGCCATTATCTGGCCTATCGGTAGCGATAAAAGTCATGCTGCCTAACGGGATGGTGTTTCTATCCACTGCAATGCTAAAACCCGCCGTAAGCGGTATATTTTGCGCGCCAATCGGCCCGTCATTCGAAGCGGGCAGAGTGCGGAAAAACACATAACTTGGATTGCTATCCAGTAAATTTTCTACTCGATTGGGGTGACTATCTGCCCAGCTTCTGATGGTTTGCATTGATACATCTGCAGCTTTTAATTCGCCTTGCTCAACTAACCAGCGGCCAACGGGTTTGTAAGGGTGGCCATTTTGATCGGCATAACCAAGCCTTAGCTCTTTGCCCCCGCCAAGGCGTACTCTGCCGGAGCCTTGGATTTGCAAGAACTGTACATCCATTGGGCTTTCTAACCACGCTAATACTGGCGCATTAATCTCTTTTTTAACGATGTCAGCACGGCTGTAGTAGGGCAGTAATTTATTGCCAACAATGCGGCCACGTAAGCGTTTGCCTTTAAGCTCTGGATACAGCTCAGCCAGCTCTACCGTAATCATGTCTTTGGGCGGCGCATAAATGGGGTAGCGTGCTTGAGCACTCTGCTGCAGGCTACCTGGATAAATAGGCTCGTAATAGCCAGTAATGAGGCCGGTTTGACTGCCATCTGGATTACTTAATTGATAAGGCATAAAGCGCGATTCAATAAAAGCACGCGCGGCAGAGGCGGGGAGCTCTTTGGCCTCTTTGCATAAGCCCAGCCAAGGCTCGTTTTTAAGTTTGGCACACGATTTTTGCCAAGTTGCAAAGCTGGTGGCCAAATCGTCACCAGGCCAATTGGGTAGAGCCTGCCAATCACTACGCTGATAAGGAGAGCTCGCCGCAGGCGTGGTTTGCTCAGGCGGCGTGGATGGTGTTGGAACGGGCGTTGCGCAGGCAGTAAAAAGCCCCGCAGCAAATGCAGCGAGGCTGAGGCTACGGACAGAGCGAAAATAAATCATGGTTCCTTAGGATCGAGTCCTTGTTTAAAAGCGGTAATTCCCGCTTTTTGCATTTCTAAGGTTTTGACGGTCATTTGCAACATGCCTACTTGCATAGAGAGCCACTGCTCTACGGTACGACATTCTGCAATTTTTTTATCTATCTCTTCGATAGACATGGGGGGCGTAAAAGGGTTCCCTGCGTTAGGCTTAAAAAACTGGGAAAACAAAGCAAAAGGATCGTTTGGGTTATATTCGCTCATGGTATTTCCTTTATGCGGGGCGGTGTAGGGTGGATTAGGCCGCATTGAGTGAAATCGGCCATAACCCACCGTGGCTGCAGTGGCTAAGGCAAAAAATGCCTCACCCACCCTACATCATCTTGCTTTGTTTAGTCTTTTGCCGCCGCTTCAACCGCAGCTAAAGCCGCCATATTAACGATACGGCGCACCGATGCCGTTGGTGTAAGGATATGCACCGGAGCAGCTAAGCCCATTAACATCGGCCCAATCGTCACGCCATCGCCGCATGTCATTTTCAATAAATTGAAAGAGATGTTTGCGGAATCCAGATTAGGCATAATCAATAGATTAGCTTCACCTTTTAGCGTTGAATTTGGGAATACCTGTTGGCGCACGGTGCTAGAAAGCGCGGCATCGCCGTGCATTTCGCCATCTACTTCTAGATCAGGTGCACGTTCACGTAAAATGGCTAAAGTTGCCCGCATCTTACGCGCCGAAGGCGTATCCATGCTGCCAAAGTTAGAGTGACTTAATAGCGCCACCTTAGGCTGTATGCCAAATTTACGTACCGTATCCGCCGCCATTAGCGTGATTTCAGCAAGTTCTTCTGGATTTGGATCGTGATTAACGTAAGTATCGGTAATGAATACATTGCCGGTAGGCAGTAATAGGGCATTCATTGCCGCCGTAACTTTTGCGCCGCTTTGTAAGCCAAGCACATTGCTTACATACCAGTGATGGCGTTGGTATTGGCCATAAGTGCCACAAATCATTGCATCCGCTTCGCCACGTTTTAGCATTAAAGCGCCAATGAGCGTGGTTTTACGGCGAACTTCCGCTTTTGCTAATTCTTCAGCAACACCGCGACGCTCCATAATGGAGTGATATTGCATCCAGTATTCGCGGAAACGTGGATCGTCTTCTTGATTGCACAACTCAAAATCGACGCCCGCCTTGATGCGTAAACCGAGTTTTTCGATACGGTTTTCGATAATCGCAGGGCGGCCAATGATAATTGGGCGGCAAACACCCATATCAACCACTTCTTGCACCGCATGCAAGACGCGCTCATCTTCGCCTTCGCAGAAAATAACCCGTTTATTGGCTTTTTTCGCTGCGGTAAATACAGGACGCATAAATAAGTTGGACTTATAAACAAACTGCGTCAGCTCTTCGATATACACGCCCCAATCTTCAATCGGGCGAGTTGCCACGCCAGATTCCATCGCAGCGCGCGCAACAGCAGGCGCGATTTTGATAATTAGACGTGGATCGAATGGTTTTGGAATCAAATAGTCTGGGCCAAAGCTCAGATTTTGGCCGCCGTAAGCATCAGCTACTACGTCCGATTGCTCCGCATGAGCAAGTTCCGCAATCGCGTTAACGGCCGCGTGCTTCATTTCTTCGTTAATAGTGGTGGCACCAACATCAAGCGCGCCACGGAAGATAAATGGGAAACAAAGTACATTGTTTACTTGGTTTGGATAATCCGAGCGGCCAGTACACACAATGGCATCGCTACGTGCAGCGCGTGCATCGGGCGGAGTGATTTCTGGGTCAGGATTGGCCAAGGCCAAGATCAGCGGTGTGGCAGACATTTGTAAAATCATGTCGCCAGTGACGAGGCCAGCGCCGGATAAACCCAAGAAAATATCTGCGCCAACGAGCGCTTCTTTTAAGGTGCGGGCTTCGGTGGTTTGGGCATAGCGCTGCTTGGTTTCATCTAAAGGGCCGCGACCAACATAAATCACGCCTTTAGAATCACAAACCGTCACATTGCTACGTGTTACACCCAGTGAAACCAATAAATCGAGACAAGCAATGGCTGCTGCACCGGCACCTGAGGCGACCAGTTTTACATCTGCAATTTTCTTGCCAATTAAGCGCAGGCCGTTTTTAACCGCCGCGCCAACAATAATGGCGGTGCCGTGCTGGTCATCGTGAAAAACAGGGATTTTCATCCGTTCACGCAGCATTTTTTCCACATAAAAGCACTCAGGCGCTTTAATGTCTTCTAAGTTAATCCCGCCGAAAGTTGGCTCTAATGAGGCAATGATTTCAACGAGTTTTACGGGGTCTTTTTCTTCAATTTCAATGTCAAAAACATCAATACCGGCGAATTTTTTAAATAAAACGCCTTTGCCTTCCATAACCGGCTTGCTCGCTAACGGGCCAATATCACCCAAGCCGAGTACTGCAGTGCCATTGGTGATGACCGCAACTAAATTGCCACGCGCAGTGAGATTGCGTGCTTCGCTAGGGTCTTCAACGATGGCATCGCATGCAGCCGCAACACCAGGGGAGTAGGCCAGTGCTAAATCACGTTGGCTAGATAATGCCTTGGTTGGCATAACCTGAATTTTACCTGGCTTAGGAAAGCGGTGATATTCGAGGGCTTTCTTGCGAATTTCTTCGTCCATATTTGTATCCCTTGTCAAAAGTGTTGTTCTATTGAAAGTGTGTATGCTCTCGCATCAATGCTTATTAGCTGTTGTTCTATGCACGCTTCTAAGTAGATGCTTTCTTTAAGCATGTTGTAATCAGGTGTTTCAGTAGTTGTTAGAATTACATTTAAAACTTAATAGAAACCCCTTCATTGCCTAGCCAGCTTTTCAACTCTGCCAGCAACTCATCGCGCAATGTTATTCGCCAGCTTTCACCCAGTGACAAGATGCATGCCGCATCGGTATTTTGGTAATCCACTTCAACGGGGCATTCGCCGCCGCGATGTAATGTTAGCAAGCTTTTAAGACGCTGAGCATCCATGCCTTGTTTCATTGCTAGTGTCATGCTGCGTGCAAAGCGGCTGCGTGCTTCGGCGATATCATAAATAGTATCGGCAATAATGCGTAAGCCTCCTGAAAAGCGATCTTCAGAAATCTTACCCTCGATGACTAAGAGGGTATCTTCTTTGATTTTGTTCCGGTTGGCTTCAAATACTTCAGAATAAACCGTGACATCGCGGCGCGATTTGCCATCATCTAAAGTCACAAAAGCCATACGGCCTCGGTCGCCGTTTTTAATGCGTAATGCGCTAACAATGCCGGCAATCATTTGCGGCGTGCGGCTTGGCTCTAACCGCTCTAAAGATGATTTAATAAACTGACGAATTCCTTTGGCGTGCGCATCAAAAGGGTGGCCAGAAATATAAAAACCAACGGCATTTTTTTCTTCGGCAAGCTTTACTCGCTCATCCCATTCCGGCACTTCAAGCACAGCCACTTGCGGTACATCAACGGCTTCTAGCATATCAAATAGACTAGATTGATTTTTATTGGCCGCGTCACTTTCGGCAAGTGCCATTGCTTGTTCCACATTGGCCATGAGGCGAGCACGATGTGGATCAATTTTATCAAATGCACCGGCACGAATCAGCGCTTCTACTGTACGTTTATTGACTTCGCGCTTTTCAGTACGATGGCAAAAATCATATAAATCTGTGAAAGGGCCGTTGGTTTCACGTTCACGCACAATCATCTGTACCGCAGATTCCCCTACGCCCTTGATTGCACCGAGCGCGTAGCGGATTTCCTTACGTGAAACAGGTACAAATTTATGAAAGCTATGGTTAACATCCGGCGGCAATAAAATCAGCTTGTTGGTTTCAACGCTATCGTCGTAAAACACTTTAAGCTGATCGGTGTTGTCCAGTTCCGAGCTCATCGTGGCGGCCATAAACGCCGCGCAGTGATGCGCTTTTAGCCATGCGGTATGGTAGGAAACCACCGCATAGGCGGCCGTGTGGGATTTATTAAACCCGTATTCGGCAAACTTAGCCATCAAGTCAAATAGCTGTTCAGCAAGCTTGGGATCGTAGCCTTTGAGCGCGGCCCCTTGGGCGATTTTCTCGCGGTGCTCGGCCATCTCTTCGGCTTTTTTCTTACCCATGGCGCGGCGCAACATATCCGCACCGCCAAGGGTGTAGCCGCCAATAATTTGCGAAATCTGCATCACCTGCTCTTGATACACGATCACGCCGTAAGTGGGGTCGAGACACGCCGTTAGATCGGGGTGAAAGTAATCGACTTCTTCCAGTTTATTCTTACGGTTGATAAAGGTATCAACCATGCCTGAGCCCAAAGGGCCTGGGCGATAGAGCGCCAATACCGCAATAATATCTTCAAAACGATCGGGTTTTAGCTTGGCTAAAAGGCGTTTCATTCCATCCGATTCCACCTGAAATACGGCGGTGGTATTGGCATCTCTAAATATTTTATAAGCGGCGGGGTCTTCAAAGCCCAAGAGCATTAAATCGGGGGCGCTGCCTTCCATGCTGCGAATGTAATTTAGCGCTAACTCGATAATGGTTAAGTTGCGCAAGCCCAAAAAGTCGAACTTAACTAAGCCCACTTTTTCAACGTCGTCTTTATCTAGCATCGAAACCGGTGCGGAATCCGCGCCAGACGCCAGATAAATGGGGCAAAAATCGGTGATCTTGCCCGGCGCAATCAAAACGCCCCCAGCGTGCATGCCGATATTACGCGTAAGGCCTTCTAGCTTTTTGGCCAGCACCCACAGCTCTTTGACTTCGTCTTCGTTTTCTACGCGCTGTTTTAAGATGGGCTCCATTTCTAGCGCGTCATCAAGGCTATATTGCTTACCAGGTGCGGCAGGGATCAGCTTGGATAAGCCATCACAAAACATATACGGCAGATCTAATACGCGGCCAACGTCGCGCACTACGGCTTTGGCCGCCATCGTTCCGAAGGTGGCAATTTGGCTAACCGCCTCAACGCCGTATTTTTCGCGCACGTATTCGATCACTCGCCAGCGGTTTTCTTGGCAAAAATCGATATCGAAATCGGGCATGGAGACGCGTTCTGGGTTCAAAAACCGCTCAAACAACAGGGCGTAGGCGGTGGGGTCGATATCCGTAATGCCAAGGCTGTACGCCACTAAGGAACCCGCACCTGAGCCACGCCCAGGGCCGACCGGACAGCCGTTGCGTTTTCCCCAGTAAATAAAATCGGCCACGATCAAGAAATAGCCGGGAAAACCCATTTGCACGATGGTATCGGTTTCAAACTTAAGCCGATCCAGATAGCGTGGGCGCTCTGCATCACGCTTTTCCTGATCTGGATAGAGCAGCAGCAGCCGCTCTTCTAAGCCACGCTTGGCCTCAAAAATCAGGAAATCATCGAGCGTCATTCCGTCTGGCGTTGGAAAATCCGGCAGGTAGTTTTTACCTAGGACGATGGTTAAATTACACCGCTCGGCAATAGCCACTGAATTAAGCAGCGCCTCTGGAATATCCGCAAATAGCTCGGCCATTTCAGCTGCAGATTTAAAATATTGTTCCTCTGTAAATAAACGCGGGCGGCGCTTATCCGCCACCATATTGCCCTCGGCAATACAAACGCGAGCCTCGTGCGCTTTGTAATCATCCCGATCCATAAACTGCACCGGATGGGTGGCCACCACCGGCAAATCAAGATCGGAGGCTAAATCCAAATGACCTTGCAGGCTTGGCTCGGCGCTAGGGAAGCCCGTGCGCTGTAGCTCAAGGTAAAAGCTATCAGGAAAAGTAGCTGCCCACCAGCGTGCAGCGGCCAGTGCGGCATCGTATTGACCGCCAATCAATAACTGGCCAATTTCGCCTAAAGCTGCACCAGACAGACAGATGAGCTGGCTATTGTCGCCTTCCGTTAACCATTCTTTTTTAAGCTCGGCACGGCCACGATATTGATTATTACGAAAGGCATTAGATAAAAGATCGCAAAGGCGGCCATAACCTGCACGGCTTTTACAAATCAATAAGACGCGAAAGGGCGCATCTCTTTCATCAGGATTTTCTATCCAAGCATCCACCCCCACAATGGGCTTAATCCCCGCTTCGCGGCAAGCCTTATAGTGTTTGACGATGCCAAAGAGGTTCATTAAATCCGAAACCCCAAGCGCAGGCATGCCTCCAGATTTAGCGGCTTTAACCGCATCATCTAGACGTACGATGCCGTCGGTAACTGAAAACTCGGAATGGAGGCGTAAGTGGATATAGCGTACGACGGAGTCGCTCAGCATGGAGGGCAAATTCATCCGTGTATTTTATCACTCAAAAGCCATATCGCCACTCAAAGATGAAGGAGATAATTTCACGCTCTAAACGGCATGGCTTGAGCTAAAACGCTGTTGACATTTTTTTGAATCTTGAGGCAAAAATACGAGTGTTTGTGAAACATGCAGCGGCATTTACAAAACAAACTTTAACAGAGCCTATGCAATGGCTATAATGACCAAACTCCAAATCCTTTCTCAAACAGGTGATCTATGGATGTTTCAACCGTAAGTGCTGGCGCTAGCGCCACCACCCAAAATGCAGCGGCCTTGCTCATGGCCAAAAAATCTAACGACATCCAAGCGCAATCCGCGCTAAGTTTGCTGGCTGCAGTGCCTGATGCACCTAAATACAACAATCCAGCAGCCCTAGGAAATAGCGTAGATACAAGGGCTTAGGCGAGTTTGTTGTTAATAATCCGAATATTTTGTTGCACTGCACAAAATGGTTTGACTCTCCGCGTTCATTGCACTCATAATGAATTGCATTGTTGCACTGCACAACCGGAGAGATCACCATGTTCAAAGACCTATTTAAAGCCCCACAATTCAATCCTGCTCAATTTACTGATATTGGCCAAGCTAATCTGGACAAATCCCTGCGCTTTACCAATATCGCTTTAAGCAGCGTAGAGCGTTTGGTTAATCTGCAAATCAGCATCACTCGTGATTTGATTGCTGAACACGCAGAAACCACTAAAGCACTGTCTGGCGTAAAAGATGTACAGGGCTTGGTAGCGCTTCAACGTCAACTGGCTCAGCCATCCGTTGAAAAAAGCATGTCTGTAGCGCGCAATGTATTTGATGCTGCAAGCGCAACACAGAAAGAGCTGAATGGCCTGATTGAAGAACAAGTTTTAGAATTCAACAAAAACCTACTTGCCACACTAGATAAAGCCACTGCAAATGCACCTGCTGGCTCTGGCGTAGCTGTAAATGCACTACGCAATGTCGTTGAAACTGCAAGCAACACTTACGATGCAGTGACTAAAACTAGCCAAAAAATTACCTCAGAATTAGTAAGCGCAACTGTAAATGCTGCTGAAGCTGGCGCAAAAGTAGTGAATACCAAAGCAACTGCTTAAATCATTAAATAAAAATGCCGCTCTCTTTTAATAAGGGGCGGCATTTTCTATGAGCGTAATATAATGGTCAGGCTTTGTTTTGCTTAGCGCCAATCTGCATTTATTCAAATCTAATGATGTTTGTCGGCTCATTCATGGCTATCGGTTGATTGCCAGCACTAAAACCCCTGCCGCCACCAACGTAATTCCCAGCCATTCTCTTAGGGAAGGCCTTTCACCAAGAAAAGCGCAGGCAAAAATGGCCACCAATACCAGGCTAAATTTATCGACCGGCGCCACTTTGGATGCCTCGCCCATTTGCAGTGCCCTAAAATAGCAAACCCAAGACACGCCCGTGGCTAAACCAGACAAGCCCAAAAAAATCCAAGTTTTAAAGGGGAGGGTAAGTGGATTAATCCATTTTCCCGTTGCCCACACAAAACACCCCAGCAGCAAAATAATAATGGCGCAGCGCAGCAGCGTAGCCAAATCAGAATTCACCCCCTGAATGCCTATTTTTGCAAAGATGGCGGTGAGCGCAGCAAAAACAGCGGACAAAAGCGCCCAAAAGAACCAGCTTGAGATCATGGATTTAATCTCCTCTGTGGAGGTTTGCGTGGAGGGTGCGCCCTTGTCTAGGATAAAATCTAATAAGAACGATCCAGCCACTCTTCCCGCAATACGCCCAAGCGAATCGCATCGTAATAGATGCCTTGATAATAGCGGCAGGCCTTAATCGGCCTTCAATACTAAAACCAACCCCTTCTGCACAAGCGCACCATTCTTGGATTGCCCGACCAAGTGGGCCAATGCGCTCCAGCACCCTATACTTAAAAAGGTGGCTAATCCACAGCTTAAGTGCCGCTCGCCCCAATCCCTTGGCCCAGGTTTTCGAGTTATAAATAACAATTCCAGCTTCTAGCCAGCGCGTGGTTTCGCATTCCCAATAGCATGAAACCATACCCATTAAATGCCCATCACATTCAATGACCATGGCGTTATCACCCAAGCAAAGCTGGGGTTTTAAATTTAGCTAGTGATGGCACTTTAAAAGGGAAGTAAGGTCCGTCAAATTCTTTCCATTGCAAATCAGAATAGGCAGTTTGCCATAAAGTATGAAGCTCTTCTGGTCTGGCTTGACGAATTAAAACGCCATCATTCATAAAGGCATCCGATCCGCCGGATGATTAGATCATAGGGATTGATGCCATCTAAGCACCCCACATTAAAGCCATATTGTTCTGAGGGGAAATAAATCAGGCCACAGCCTAAAATCAATAGCGTAAGAATGATTCATATAAACCTTATAGGTCATTCTAATGAAATGCTAATAAATAATAGCGGCTATATAAACAGGCTCGCAGCGTATTTCTGTTTTGACTGAATTAGCAATAAAGCAATTGGCATGCGCCTGATGGTGCATTTTATCAATTTGCTCTGGGTTTGGCGTGTATTTGCCAGAAAAGATAATTTCTGGCCTAAGCGTCACCACTGTAATGGCTATTTTGCCTTCGGCATTTTTCTCCATTAACCCTATAGCGGCATCAAAATAGCGATCAATACAGAATTTGTTTTTAGCTGCAATGGAAAGAAACCAAAGCATATGGCAGCTGGCGATTGATGCAATAAATGCCTCTTCAGGATCAAGCGCACTTGCATCCGACATTGGGATTGGCACAACATGGGGTGATGAAGAGCTGGGAATCTCTAAGCCGCCATCAAAGCGCAATAGATGTTTTCTGCTATATTGATTGCCAATAAAGTCTTGTTCACCACGCAGCCATAAAATATCGGCACAATATTGGGTCATCTTGATTTATGCCTTGTTGTGTGTGAACATGATTGCCTTTGGTGCCAATAACATCCCAAATAATTTGGGATCAAATATCTAGATTGGCAAGGCGTAAATATACAGCAAACTTGAATTTAATGCTCATTGCCAAGTGAGTGAAGGGTATTACAAGAGATATGTAACAATGGAGCAATAAAAAATTAATACTCCTTGTTTAATGAGGAGTATTAACTCAGTGGCATACCAAAGGTAGGGGTGAGTCAGCTAGTTATTATTTATATCTCATTAGGACAAAAAAGCCAAGCCAAGGTATTTTAATCTGGAAATTGACCTGCAGTTCAATGTCTACTTGGTGGTGGCTACTATGCCCTAGGTTAATCTATTTTTTAAAATGATGTATGGCGTTTCATCGATTCAAGAATAAAAACAACTTTTTCAGAAATTACTTTATATTCATTTTCAAATGCAGAGCTAGCCTGTTCTTTTTTTCCCAGCCTGCTTAATATAACAATGTTACCTGCGGAGTAATGAAATTTTTTATGTGCGGCTAATAATATTTTATATTGTTCCGTATTTCGAATACTTGATGTTTTATCGCTGTAAATCCACTTACCAAGATCGCACTTGTCATCGCATGAAATAATGTCTGGATCAAGATTTTCTGTTGAGTTTTCTGACAAATAAAGCTCAAGTCTATTCTTCCAGTTTTGATGAGCATTTATTGCAGCATCTAAATCAAGGCCAAGTTCCCATGGCTCATAGGTATCTATTTTCGATTTTTCTTTTCCAAAAAAATAATTAAATATTCCCATGGTATGACATTCCTTGTTTAAACATTTTTCTGATTATGTCTCTTGCTCAATGAGCTCTGTGCAGATGGGTTTCTATAAGTGTTGGGCTTGGTTTTTGAATGTGTAGGGCGGGTGAAACCCGCGAGCCATGCTGAAGAAATACGCGGGTTTCACCCGCCCTACGATATTTATAATGAAATTGAGCAAGAGACATAATCAGGAACATTTTTGAATTTTATTATAGATTGCTTTGTAAGCAAAAAACAACGATTTGACCGGTTAATATTGCCAGAGATGTGATTTTTCTATTCTATGACCATTCCTAAATTGAGAGATGGGCTTTATCTGAAAAGTATATAAGAAATGACCTATTTTCTATTTAAAAAAAAGAATGGAATAATTAGATATTAGAGAGGAGTATTGGCAGGGTATAGATGGTTTTTTATAATAGTATTATGCCGAATGAAGAGCGCGGTTTGAAAATAGCCAAACAAAGCTGTAGCAATTAAAAAAACCCCATATATGCAAATACATATATGGGGCTGGACTGGTCTTTGGATTGTAAAACCTTACTCAGGGCGCATCTGCGGGAGCACGAACAGATGCTTAGGCCTTTGTAAATAAAGGGTTTTCTACTTTTTGTTTTTAAAAATACCCCCGTTAATACCCCCAAGTTGAAATATTCGTGCATAAAAAGGGGGGTAACGGGGTATAGGTCACATTTAAGGCTTTATTTTGTCAAAGAGCAGTTTTGCCTAGTGGTAATTTTGTCGCTGGTGATACACCCTCAGCAGGTAAACAACCTCATTTGTCATATCAACCCGATACAACAACAAAAACGGGAAGCCCCGTACCACATAGCGACGGCGTGTTTCGTCGATAAGTTGAAAGGCCGTCGGTATTGATTCAATCAGCTTAAAACCGTGTGCCAGCTCAGTAAGAAAGCGTTCTGCAAGCTCAGGGTCTTGTTGCTGGTACTGTACGGCGTGGCCTTGCATGTCCAATAGTGCTCGTTGTGTTAGCTCAAGCCGCACGGTTTAACGCCTGTCGAGTAAGTGCGATTGCCTCATTGGCCGAGTAGGTCGGCTCATTGCTTAACGACCACTCACCAATAGCGAGAGCTTCTTGTAATCGTGTTTGCTCTTGCACATAGTCGGTAAGCACTCGTCGGGCTAGGGCGTCCGGTGTATCACCTTGCTGAATGGCTAGGCCATCAAGCGCTGCTTGTAAGTCTGTCGGTAAGTGAAGGTTCATTGCTTGCCCCTTTAGAATCTAGTCATTTTACATCTAAAAATTTGTTTAAGTCGCATTTCATTATCAAGCGGTCGATTAAGTCTCCCGACGTCATGTTATTTTCTTTTACAAACGTATTTATTGTTTCTCTTGTTTGCTTGTCTACAATTGCATTTAATTGGACTGGATTTCTATAATAAGTATTATTATTTTTTTGTCCTGCAAGTAATCTTAATTTCTCTCTATAGCGGTGTGACTTTTCAGCGGCGCTTAATGGCATATCAAACAAAGTAGGGCGTCCAATTTTAATTTTTTCTTGTAATGACACGTGCATTTTTAATGGTTTCATTTTTAGCCTCACAAAATATTTATTTCGACCATTGCTTACAATTTTTGAAATGTTAAATGTCGTATATTTTATATACACACATGAAAATCTGTCGGTACAGTCGGTACATCGGTACAAATGCTGCAATTCATTGATTGTAATAACAATATTTTGTACCGACAAGTTTATGGCCGTCGGTACAAATGGAGTTTGTCGGTACAAAACTATAAATTAGTCGGTACAAAGGGTGTGAAAATAAATTTTTAATAGTTTTTGACTATTTGTAAAAAAAAATATATAAATTTCAACTATGATTGTTTTTTGCTTTTCGTAAGTATTGTAAGTGTTTTTCATCACGATTTTTTGTTGAAAATATTCCTTTGGCATTGATCTTGAATAAAAAAAGACCGATTTTAATTCGGTCTTTTAATTGTTTCTAATTGATAAATTTAATATTACTCTATTTCGTACCTTGCTGTTTTATTGAAACGATAGAATCGGCGAGCATCTGGAAAATCTGGCGTTCTATGTTTTGCCGTCCAGCCTTTCTCGTTAGGCTTCATTATCATTCCATATTTATTCAATACTTCGGATGCTTTTGATTTTTCGAATCCTTTGGCAATTTCGTTAATAAACACATGGGGAAAAACAAGAAAGAAAACAGAGCCATTCACATCTCTTTTACGATATCCAGCGCATTTATGGATCTGGATTTCTTCGCGGTCATCACCGGCTTTTAACAGGTCAATAAAGCGTGAAAATCCTTCAGAGTTGAAGAAAGCCTCCGCTTGATTCAGTAAGTTTTCATCTTCTCGCTTGCCTACCCCGTTTTGTGCCAGCCACTCACCAAAGCAACGTCGTATAGCGGCTTGCCCTTCGTTGAGCTGCCATCCTGTTAAGCCTAATTCTGTGGCAATTTCGAGAGCTTCAGCAACCAGAGCAAAACGGGCAGTTATGCGTCGAGTTTGCCCAGAAGCCTCTGGTGGCAAGGCATTTCTCCATTGGTTAACGGCTGTTCTTAAGCGGATAGAGATTGAAGGTAAATCACTTGCTATTGCCGTAATAAATACGCGACCTACGCTGCCATAGTGCTGCAAGTAGGCATCGTCTAGGGCTTCGGCAAATTGCCCTGCGGTACTGTGTCCATGAAGATTTTCAAATGCACCATAACCCGCTCCAGCATCGGCAGCAATACTGGGGAGTCTTACCTCTTGGCCTGCTTGCATCGTCTTGCCACCCGATGATAAAAATTCATACAGAGGTTTTTCACCGGTAGAAAAAGCCAAAATTCGCCAGTTTAGCACCGCACGGTTGCCGCCTTCCTTCGCCCCTTGCATTTTACCCACGCCGTTAAACAGCCGGTACGCGGACATACTCACCGCATCCGGATTGCCTTGTCCAACCTCGTCGAGCATCATTAAACCATCGTTTCTTGCTGCTGCGGCATTGGTTAAGGCCAGCGCAGTACTATCCCAGTTTAAAATTTGCTCGGTTGGTTTGCCCCATACACTCCCGCCCACTTTGGCTGAGGTGGTTTTCCCGTCGCCGGAGTCGCCGTAAAGATGAAAACCGCCAGACTCTAGGTCGATCAAGTGAAGCAATGGGGCAGCAAACCCACAACCTATAGATAGCATCGGGCGGGAATTGCCAGCGGCCAGCCGCGCTACGTTGTCTCGCCATGACTCAGCATCACCTTGCTGGCGGTACGTTTTGGCGTTGTTTTGGTCGCCAATATAAAACAAGGGCATGGTCGGCTTGCCGATAATTTCACCACTAGGTAAAACATATGCCCCTTTGTTCCAGCCGCCGCACTCTGTCACGTGGTACATGGTATCTACTCCCTCGGTTTGTAGCCATGTAGCGAGGTGTTCAAGCGCTCTTCGGCTAGTAGCGAGAGCAAGCCCATTGCCTTTTAAAATCGCCCAGCCTGCTTTCTCACCAATCATTGCTAGGGGTAGGGCGTGTGTTTGCACCATGCCATTACCTCGACTATGCCATTTTAAAATACGGTAATGCTGTCCCCCATCAGTACATCCCCGCCCCATGATTTCCAGCTGGTCACAAAGCCAGAGCGGGGGTAGATCGGTGATAATTCCGGTTTGCTGGTCTATTTTCTTCCCAATGTAAAACACGCCACTTTTACTGAGCACAAAGCGCGGTTCTGCTGGGTCTAGGAGTAAAGTCTCTGCTTTTTTAATGGCATCAAAATCAATAATTTTGCTCATGCTGTGGCCTTTGCTGTGCTTGTGTCGTTGAGTACATCAAGCCAATCAATGCCGACTTGCTTGGGTTTGAATAAACGCACATTAACGCCCGCCGTTCTTAAGCGAGCAGCTAAAGCTTGTGCAGCTCGCTGGCCTGCTTGGTTTGCGTCGTTATCCGCGAAAATAAAAACATGGGTAGCCTCTGCTGGCACGTTCACTCGTTCAAGGCCACCGGCGCTTAGGCAGGCCCAGCAAGGTAAACCACTGGAAAGATGGACGGCCAGCGCCGTTTCTATC
Source organism: Iodobacter sp. CM08 (assembly GCF_033446605.1). Classification (NCBI taxonomy): domain Bacteria; kingdom Pseudomonadati; phylum Pseudomonadota; class Betaproteobacteria; order Neisseriales; family Chitinibacteraceae; genus Iodobacter; species Iodobacter sp. CM08. Next base: position 54,676 of record NZ_JAWQUO010000033.1, read on the forward strand.
CCTTCGGCCAGTGCAAGTTGGCCGTTTTTGATCGCTTGTAGGCGGTGTTGACGCCGACCGAAAACTGACCCACTACAGCTAGTTCTGCCGATCCAAAATTGACCCAGGTGCTTTACTTATTCTGCTTAACTCTTGAGCAGAGGATAAAAGGTGATCACCATGGAAAT
>NZ_JAWQUO010000034.1:0-52180 GCF_033446605.1 Iodobacter sp. CM08
CATTTCCATGGTGATCACCTTTTATCCTCTGCTCAAGAGTTAAGCAGAATAAGTAAAGCACCTGGGTCAATTTTGGATCGGCAGAACTAGCTGTAGTGGGTCAGTTTTCGGTCGGCGTCAACATTTGATAGTTTAAAGAAATTAATTCCAAGTAATCGTCAGGCGTTAATCGCTTGGTCAATTCTTGTTCAGAATAAACCCATTGTTCGAATGCTACGGCTTCGATTTTTTTTGACATCAACTTGTAGATGGTCAGCGTAAATTCATTCAATGCTCGAGGCCTTATAGTAATAATGCCTTGTGAGGTATTTATTGCACATTAGCAGTCGGCTGGCTTGCACCACCTACAGCTATTATTGTCTCCCAAAGGCCTATTTCCAATCATTATGCTGATTAGTAGCTTTATAAGCAAAGCTGCAAATTAGCTTATTTACTCAGCAATCCACTCACCGCCTTCTCTGCGGAATCAATGGTTTGATAAATCAGGGTATTGATTGTCATTGGCCCTACGCCACCGGGAACGGGGCTATACGCGGCAACACGGTTAATCAGCGGCGCTAATTCAATATCGCCAATACCGCCAGCGTGATAACCCGCATCGATCACGACCGCGCCGTCTTTTATCCAGTCGGCTTTAATAAACTCAGGCTTACCCACTGCTCCGACAATAATATCGGCTTGTTTAATGAGTTCGGCTAAGTTTTGGGTGTGTGAGTGGCAAATGGTCACGGTGCAATTGGCGTTTAACAGCATCATGGCCATGGGTTTGCCAAGGATGGCACTGCGCCCGATCACCACGGCATGCTTGCCAGCTAGCTCAATATTGTAAGCCGCTAGCAAACGCATAATCCCTTTGGGCGTGGCGCTGCCGTGAGCTTCTTCGCCCATGCTGATACGGCCAAAGCTGAGGCAGCTTACGCCGTCTACGTCTTTTGCTACATCAATAGCGTTAAAGCACTGGTGTTCATCAATATGTGCAGGTACTGGGTGTTGTAATAAAATGCCGTGAATATTGGGATTGTTATTTAAGTCGTGAATTTGGAGGAGCAATTCTGATGTTGTAGTGGAGGTGGCTAACTCAATTTTGAGCGATTCCATTCCTACACGTAAGCAGGCATTGCCTTTCATTCTGACGTAGGTGGCAGAGGATGGATCATCGCCCACTAAGATGGTGGCCAAAATTGGGAGCTGTCCACCAGAGGCAGCTTTGATGGAGGCGACGCGGAGAGATAATTCTTGTTCATTTTTTGCAGCAAGGGCTTTACCGTCTAATACTAATGCAGGCATTTAAGGCTCCAGCGTAGATAAAAAGCTGACCCTATCCACTTTGTGGGGTGGGTAAGGGGCGGATTATATCTGGCTATACACATGGCAGCGCCGCTAAATAAAAAAGGCATTCAGCGTGTCGTTTAAATGCTATTAGTTCGAGGAAGCGTGCGTATCATCTAGAAAGGGAAAGCCATTCCTCCCTTAAAATCCCTGTGCAAATTTTATCCTCCAGCTTGCCCCATTTAATCGCGTGCTGCCGCAAAATACCTTCCTGCTTAAGGCCAATTTTCTCCATCACTCTTCCAGATGCTGGATTTCTAGCGAGGTATTCGGCATGGATGCGTTTTAGTTTTAGCTCGGTAAAGCCAAACGCCAAGATTGCATGGCCTGCCTCGCTGGCGTAGCCATTACCCCAGAAAGGTTTGCCTATCCAGTAGCCAAGCTCAGCTCGGTGCTCGTACAAGATATCAAGCAAGCTGATTGCACCTAGTAAGGTTCCATCTTCTTTGCGGCGTATGGCGAGGGCTAGCGTTTGTTGCACTAGCCACAGGTTGGCGGTGCTGGCGATCCAGCTTTCTGCTGCGCCATCGGGGTAGGGGTGGGGAATGGTGGCGGTGGTATCGGCAATGGCAAAGTCACCAGCGAGCCTTTGCACTGCTGGTGCATCGTCAAAGTTAAAGTGGTTGAGGATAAGGCGAGGAGTTTCAAGTGTGGGCATTTTTTCTCCAAAAAAAGCCAGCTCGAAAGCTGGCTTTTTGTATTTATAATCAAGGCCAATTAGTTCTTAGTTTGATCTACGATTTTATTCGCTTGAATCCAAGGCATCATAGCGCGCAGTTTGTTACCCACTACTTCAATGCCGTGTGCTGCGTTGTTGCGGCGGTATGCGGTCATGGATGGGTAGTTGGTTGCGCCTTCAACGATGAATTTCTTTGCGTATTCGCCGTTTTGAATGTCTTTCAGTGCTTGGCGCATTGCTTTGCGGGATTCTTCGTTGATGACCTTAGGGCCAGTCACGTATTCGCCGTATTCGGCGTTGTTTGAGATCGAGTAGTTCATATTGGCGATGCCGCCTTCGAACATTAGATCAACGATCAGTTTTAGCTCGTGCAGGCATTCGAAGTAGGCCATTTCTGGCTCGTAGCCGGCTTCAACCAGTGTTTCGAAGCCCATTTTAACCAGCTCAACCGCGCCGCCGCATAATACGGCTTGCTCACCGAATAAATCGGTTTCGGTTTCGTCTTTAAATGTGGTTTCGATAATACCAGTGCGGCCGCCGCCCACGCCGGAAGCGTAAGACATAGCGATTTCACGCGCTTTGCCCGATGCATCTTGGTAGATGGCGATCAAATCAGGAACGCCGCCGCCACGTACAAATTCTGAACGTACAGTGTGGCCAGGTGCTTTAGGCGCGATCATGATCACGTCGAGGTCTTTACGTGGCACAACTTGGTTGTAATGAATGGCAAAGCCGTGAGCAAATGCCAGCGTTGCGCCTTGCTTGATGTTTGGCTCGATTTCGTCTTTATATAATTTTGACTGGAATTCATCCGGAGTCAGAATCATCACTACATCGGCAGAGGCAACCGCAGTGGCCACATCGGTCACTTTTAGGCCGTGTGCTTCTGCTTTAGCGACGGTGGCCGAGCCTTTACGCAGGCCAACTACAACATCCACGCCAGATTCTTTTAAGTTACAAGCGTGGGCATGGCCTTGCGAGCCGTAACCGATGATGGCTACTTTTTTGGATTTGATGATGGAGATGTCACAGTCTTTATCGTAAAAAACGTTCATGGCTGAATTCCTGATTAGTGTTTAGATTTGTCTATTCTGCGCGCTTTGCGCGCATCAAATTTTTAAAATACGCTCGCCGCGACCGATGCCAGAGGCGCCGGTGCGTACGGTTTCCAGAATGGCGGCTGGATCAAGTGCCTTGATAAAAGCATCCAGCTTTTCGCCTGTTCCGGTCAGCTCTACGGTATAGGCTTTTTCGGTAACATCGATAATGCGGCCACGGAAAATATCCGCCATCCGCTTCATTTCGTCCCTTTCCTTGCCGGTTGCTCGCACTTTTATCAACATCAGTTCACGCTCGATGTGATCAGCCTCGTTCAGGTCGATCACTTTCACCACTTCTACCAGCTTGTTGAGCTGTTTGGTGATTTGTTCGATAACGTCTTCAGAGCCATGGGTGACGATGGTCATCCGGCTCATCGTGGTGTCTTCAGTGGTTTGCACTGTTAACGAGTCGATGTTGTAGCCACGTGCTGAAAACAAACCGGTGACACGGGATAGTGCACCCGCTTCGTTTTCGATCAGTACTGAAAGTATATGTCGCATTTCCATCTCCATAGAGCGCTCTCAGCACAGATTGCCGTAATCACGGTTGTTTTCAAATGGCACCAGCTGCATATCACTCATATGCGGCGGTAGATCCATCTGGCTCAGGCCTTTCCCATTCTGAATCATCGGGAAGACGTTGACTTCACGGTCAGTAATAAAGTCCATAAACACTAGGCGATCTTTTAGCTTATCGCTAAAGGCTTCGCGCAGGGCGGGCTCTACATCGGACGGCTTTTCAATCTTCATGCCTACATGGCCATAGGCTTCAGCTAGTTTTACAAAATCAGGCAGCGCATCCATGTAAGACTCAGAATAGCGATTGCCGTAAAAGAACTGCTGCCATTGGCGAACCATGCCCAGATAGCGATTATTCAAATTGATAATCTTGGTCGGAATATGGTACTGCTTACAGGTAGAAAGCTCCTGGATGTTCATCTGGATCGAGCCTTCGCCGGTGATGCAAGCAACGATGGCATCTGGATTCGCCAGTTGAGCGCCCATAGCAGCAGGCAGACCAAAGCCCATTGTGCCAAGACCACCCGAGTTAATCCACTGACGTGGGCGCTTAAATGGATAGTATTGGGCGGCAAACATTTGATGCTGGCCTACGTCCGAAGTAATGATGGCGTCGCCACCGGTGACTTCCCATAGTTTTTGCACTACAAATTGCGGCTTGATGACTAGATCAGATTGCTCGTACCAAAGGCTTTGCGGCTTGCGCCATTCTTCGATCTGCTTCCACCAAGCGGCCAAAGTATCGGCCTGAGGCTTGATGCCGGTTTCTTTCAGAATGGCAATCAGATCGATCAAGACATGTTTTACATCGCCAACGATAGGCACATCCACTTTTACGCGCTTGGCGATCGATGACGGGTCGATGTCGATATGCACAATCTTTTTGGCTTGCGATAAAAAGTGTTCAGGGGACGAAATAACGCGGTCGTCAAAACGCGCGCCAATCGCAATGATCACATCGCTGTACTGCATGGCCATATTGGCTTCGTAGGTGCCGTGCATGCCCAGCATGCCCACAAAGTGCGGGTCTGTGCCATCCAGCGCACCCAAGCCCATCAGGGTATTGGTGCAAGGCAGATTGAGTAGCTTAACTAGCTCAGTTACCTCGGCGCTGGCATTGCTTAAGATAGCCCCACCACCCACATACAGAAACGGGCGTTTTGCTTCACCAAGTAACTGTGCCGCTTTCTTAATCTGGCCAGGATGCCCTTTGGTAGGCGGGCTATAGCTGCGAATCGCTACCGATGCTGGGTAGTTAAACTCCGTTTTGTTGGCCGCAATATCCTTAGGCACATCGATAACCACGGGACCTGGGCGGCCAGTGGTGGCAAGGTGAAAGGCTTTTTTAATAGTAGGGGCCAGATCACGAATGTCTTTTACCAAGAAATTGTGTTTTACGATTGGGCGTGAGCAGCCAACCATATCTACTTCTTGGAAAGCATCTAGGCCAATGGCATCGGTTGCCACTTGGCCGGAAAACACCACCATAGGAATCGAATCCATATAGGCGGTGGCAATCCCAGTAATGGCATTGGTGGCACCAGGGCCGGATGTAACCAGCGCTACGCCCACCTTTTTGCTAGAGCGGGAGTAAGCGTCAGCAGCATGCACAGCCGCCTGCTCATGCCGCACCAGCACATGCTTAAAATAATCTTGCTTAAAAATAGCATCGTAAATAGATAAAACAGCGCCGCCAGGGTAGCCGAAAATGAATTCGACGCCTTCTTCCTGTAAGCAGCGCGTGATGATCTCTGCGCCCGAAATTTCCATGGGTATTCCCTAGGTCAGAACGATAGGTAAACAGCTGGGGCCAAATTGGCTTCGCCCAACTATTTGCAAATGATTTACCGGGTCTTCCGCCGTTTCAAACAGGTTTGTGACCTGTATTTGACGACCAGTGTGTGTTCGCTGGCGGAGACCTTTCGGCGCAGGCTAACTATGTAGAGTGCCGCCTGCATTCTTGGCTGGATATTGCACTAGAAAGTTACCGCACTGCGGTATAAATGGCAAGTTCTTCTGGTTATTAACTTATTGACTTTGTTAATATCGCAGTCTTGTGTTTCTGTGCTTTTCTAACGGCGATTAAGCAGCGTTTTATTGTTTTATTCCCGCCGTAAGATTTTTGGCGCATTTTATTTATAGTACAAAAGTTAAATATTGTTTTGGTGTAAGTTTGTGATGTTTTTAATACATGTTTAAGGGCTGGGGCTTAGCCGCACTTGGCTGATATTTATTAACAAGGATAGTGTGTGAAGATAAAGACTGGGCCAGCAGGCTGGTGGCGACGGATGTTTGCTTTTTTATACGAGTTGCTGCTGCTGATTGCCGTGGTATTGCTCGCTGAAGGCTTGTTCCAAGGCGTGTTTCAGCTAATCACTAAGCTGCCGGTTACCGCAATGAGCGATGATTTAATTGTGCGTGCGCTTAATTTTGTGTGGATTATGGGCGTCGCGTTTACCTACTTTGCGTGGTGCTGGCGTGGCGGGCAAACCCTAGCAATGCGAACTTGGCGAATTTGCTTGGTTAAGGCGGATGGCAAGCCTTTAGGTTGGCGTGAAGTAGCATTGCGCTTTGCCGTGGTTGCCATGTGTATGCTGCCTTGTGCGCCATTTTGGATTTTGGCTAGGCATCATGCCGATTTACGCATTGTGGCATGGCTGCTCACGGCTTTATTCTTCCTGCCCTTTCTTTGGGCATTATTCGATCGTGAACGCCGATTCTTGCACGATAGATTGGCAGGTACACAACTATTAATTGCCCCGCCTCGGTCAGATGTATAGAGCTGAAAGTCTAATTTCTTGTAGGGTGGGCAAAGGTGTTTTACCTTGCCTACCTCATATTTATTTGTCGCTACGTCTTTTCCAGCATCCCAGCCCAAGCAATACGGCGCACAAAGCCATCAGCAGTGGCGTATCGCCGAACCAAGCGTAGGGCGGCATGCCGCTACGGTTTTGAGCGGTGCCTTCCAAAATACCTGCAACTCGTTCTGGTAATACCGCTTTAAATCGGCCTTTTTCATCAATGATGGCCGTTACGCCGGTATTGGTAGAGCGCAGCATATAGCGGCCGGTTTCTAAGGCGCGGGTTTGGCTCATTTGTGTCTGCTGTGCTGCTGCCCAAGAGCCATCAAACCATGCCAGATTAGATAGATTAACCAGCATGGTGGCTTCAGGCAGAGCATTGATAATTTCTCGGCCAAACACGTCTTCGTAGCAAATATTGGCGGCAATCTGGCCGGATGCCAGCGCAAACGGTGCTTGTTTTACCGCGCCACGGCTAAAGCCCGATAGCGGCATATCCATAAAGCTGTAAATCCAATTAAACAGCCACGGTAGCGGAATAAACTCGCCAAAAGGTACCAGATGCTGCTTTTTGTAAAGAGGGAGCTTAGGATCGGACATCACGGTGACGGCGTTGTAATACTCTGCTTCGTGTGTACCTAAAATGGGGACGCCGAGGATTAAATCGGCTTTGCGCGGGGCAACAGCATCACGCAGCATCTGTGGATACCAATCAGGTACATCGCTGATAAATGAGGGGATGGCTGTTTCTGGTAAAATTACTAACTGCCCACGTGCCTTGCTGGTGAGTTCTAGATAAGTTTTGAGGCTGTCTAGATAAAAGGCATTATCCCATTTAATATTTTGCGCAATATTGCCCTGCACCAAGCTGACCCTAACCGGCGCGCCTACCTTAGTTGTCCACTCAATCTGATTTAAACCCCAGCCCGCTCCCCATATACTGGCAACGATGCCCCAGCCCGCCAACCACTTAGGTTTACTAACAATGATAGCCATGCTCAAGCAGAGCAGCCAGCCGATCAAATAAACGCCACCGATGGGGGCAAAGCCCGCGAGTGGTGTCATTGGGCTTTGTGAATAGCCTACGCTGGCCCAAGGAAAACCCGTAAAAAGCCAGCCACGCAGCCATTCGGTCAGAATAAATACGCTGGGCAGCAGTAATATCCGCAGCGCTGCTGGGCAAGGCAGCTTCAGCGTTAGCCAGCCAGCTAAAGCAGGAAACAGCGCCATATACGCCGCCAGCACTAAAATTCCCCCAGCAGCCATCGCTGCAGGCATGCCGCCAAAGGTATTTAGGCTGATAAATATCCAGTGGATATTGGCAAGAAAAAAACCAAGACCAAAGCTAAACCCGCGCCCAGCGGCTATTTGGGGCGTTGCGGATTGTTGTATGGCAAAGGTCAGTGCGGCGAGGGATAGCCACATCAGCGGGAATAAATACAGCGGTGCAAAAGAAAATACGCTGACCGCGCCAAACAGGGCCAGCAGGAAGTGCACGAGCAGGGGTTTAAATCTAGAAATCATTAACCACGGCCCATGACCGCTCCTGTGTGAGGTGTTGATAAACCCAAGTCTTGAACCACGTTGACCACAGATAATGGGTGTTCACAGAGAAAAAACGGGTAAATAGAGGGAAATGAGAGCAAATTGTTGCTATTGCCATCATGTCTTTCACCCCTAATATTTTCTCCGTGGCCCTCTGTGTTCTCCTTTTCTCCGTGGTGCAGGACCTAGGTTTTTATTTAAAATGACTATGTTTCTGTTGCTGTATCGGCTAGTTTTTCTATCAGTACCGAATAAATCCGGCGGCTGTCGGCACGCAGGATTTGGAAGCGGTAACCTTCAAATGCCACGATTTCACCGCGCTTGGGCAGGTGGCCAAAGTGCTGGGTAATCAGGCCGGCTACCGTATCAAACTCCTGATCAGAAAACTTGGAGCCCAAGGCTTCATTTAAGTCATCGATCTCGGTAATGCCCTTCACCCGCCAGTGCCCACGCCGATCAGGAATAATATTGTCTTCGGCTTCGTCGTAATCGAATTCGTCTTCGATATCGCCAACAATTTGCTCCATTACATCCTCAATGGTCACCAAGCCCGCCACGCCGCCGTATTCATCCACCACAATCGCCATATGGTTACGATTATTACGGAAGTCTTTAAGCAGCACATTCAGGCGTTTAGATTCGGGGATATACACCGCTGGGCGCAGCATATCGCGCACGTCAAATTCCTCATCGCTGGCGTAATAACGCAGCAAGTCTTTAGCCAGCAACACGCCTAAGACCTTGTCTTTGCTGCCATCCACCACAGGAAAGCGCGAGTGAGCGGTTTCAATCACATAGGGAATAAATTTGGCGGGGGCATCATTGATATCGATGATGTCCATTTGGCTGCGCGGCACCATCACATCGCGCACCTGCATATCGCCGACATTTAACACACCTTCGATCATGCCCAGCGCATCGGCATCGAGCAGTTGGCGTTCAAATGCTGAGTGGAGAATTTCTACGAGCTGACCACGATCTTCTGGCTCTCGTAATAGGAAATGGGTCAAACGTTCAAGCCATGATGACTTGGGGGTGTTCGTTTTCGGTGATACCGAGGGGTAATCATCCATTATGGCGTAAAGATCCAATGATAAAGAAGAACGAATGATACCGGAAGATCGTGCTTTTTGGGTTACAGCGGCATTGGTGATAGTGGGGATGATGGAATTTTGGTGAATTGGCAACATCAGCCCCCATACAAATTAGGCGAATGTTATTTTTCTGCCGCGTAAGGATCGCTAATGCCTAGTGTTGCCAGTAGCTTGGTTTCAAGCGTTTCCATGGTTTCTGCCTCATCTTCTTCAAGGTGATCATAGCCTTGCAAATGCAGTACGCCGTGGATAGTGAGGTGGGCGTAGTGATCGATTAGGCTGATGTTTTGCTCCAGCGCTTCTTTTGCGACTACCTGCGCACAGAACACAATATCGCCCATGAGTGGCAGGCTGGGGATGCTCGGCATATCCTCATCGTCGTCAAAAGTAAAAGTCAGCACATTAGTGGCGTAGTCTTTGCCACGGTAATCACGGTTTAGCTGCTGGCCTTCCTCGGTATCCACAATTCTAAAAGTGATTTCTGCCGTGGCAACCTCAGGCAGGAGTGCGGCCTCCGCCCAGATTTGAAACTGCGCCGTGCTGGGTAGGCCGGTGGCGGTGCTTTCTATTTGATGGCAGATTTCTAAACGTTGCTTCATAAGTGATCTTTGTAAATGTTGTCGCTTAAAAATTTGGCGATACTGGTTTGATGTAGATTGCGATACAACTGCGTAAATTGGTTGGTTCTAGTGCCAGCGACTTCAGATCAGCCTGTGTGAATTAACGCTCGGCACAACTGATGTACAACGCTTCTGGCCCCTTGCCTGCAAAACCTTCCGTCGATAACTCACCATTTGTGCGTAAGCGTGCCACGCCAGCATTTCTTTGCTGTTTGGATTTTTTAACCGCGGCGGTTAATGCCGCCTTGTCTGCGTCTACCAGCATGGCCAGAAAAGGCACTTCACTTTCAAACAAGATCGCGGATTGTACAGGCAAGCCCTGGAAGGTGTAGCCCGCTGCTACTTTTAGCTCTGTGCCAAAAACCTGATTCAGCGGCACATTGGCCATCTTTGCTAGCCAATTGGGAATCCCTGCGTTATTAAACTCCAGATTTTGGCAATTGAACGTTTTTGCCAGTTTGGGATTTACGGTTGGTTTGCTGCTGGCCGCAGGCTTGGATGCAGCGCTGGCGCCGCCAAACTGATAGAGACCATTGAACATCACATCGCCCCAATTGCCAGAACAACCATCAACCTGCATCAATAAGCCATCTTTGGCCGGGGTCAGGAGCATCTGGCAGTTACCTTCATTGAAAAGCCAGCCTTCACCCACTGCTTTGAGTTTGCCTTCGCCTGAACCTGAACGGTTGCTGGTTCCGGCTGATTTGCCTGCAACTTCCAGTGAAAACTGGCCATTTTCTGAAATGACTAAGGTGCGCTCAAACAGTTTGTTATTGGCATTGTACTGGCCTGCTTTAGGCAGTGACTGGTTGTCGGCCCAGGCAGGCAAACTCAGTGCCAAGCTGGCAAAAAGGGTGAGTGAAAGTTGGCGGGGGCTAGCATGCTGGTGCTGGTGGGGCGTTTGCATTAGAAATATTCTCCAAAGTTGGGCTTTAGTTTAAATATTCTTGAGCCCGCAATGATTCTTAACTCAAGCAGATTCCGAGAAAACGCTGTTTCGCTACGGATCAAAGTTTGCAAGGTCAGGGAAAGTTAATGTTGTCTTGATCGAATTGTATACAACTCACAAACTAACAAGCGACTTCAACCTTCTGTATTTAACTGCAAATCACCCCGTCATATTATTTGCTGCGCTTGGTATCATGCAAATTGTTGTAATTTCTGCTTAATTTTCGCTATTTCACCCAATATAACGCGTCATAAGGGGGGGCTTACGCTTTATCGTTTGGGTGTTTGTAGGCATTGAATTATCTGAGATCGTGCGCAACCCGAACACTTATTTAGCATTGCTCGCGGATTGCACCTCATCGGTGATAAGCAAAAAATAATAATATGAATCAGTTGGTTAATTCTTAATCTGATTATGCTTCTTGCTTGTTTTTGTCGTTTACCTGTGATGATCGATAAGGAATATAGGCTGTAGGGGCGCTGCTTGCTGCGCCTTAGCTGAGCAGGGCGCAGCTTTATTCTTTACGCTTTGCTGCTTCACGTTCTTGCGTTTTCTTTGCGTAGGCATTGACGATTTTTTGCACCAGCGGGTGACGAACTACGTCTTCGCTGGTGAAGTGGTGCAGGGCAATGCCATTGATCTCTTGCAGCACCTCTTGCGCATCATTTAGGCCGGATTTTTGATGCTTAGGTAAATCGATCTGGGTTGGGTCGCCCGTGATGACGGCTTTAGAGCCAAAGCCGATACGGGTTAGAAACATCATCATTTGTTCTGGTGAGCTGTTTTGCGCTTCGTCCAAAATAATAAAGCTGTTGTTGAGGGTTCTACCGCGCATAAAGGCCAGTGGGGCAATCTCTATAATGCCTTTTTCAAACAGCTTGGTGACTTTATCAAAGCCCATTAAATCGTAAAGTGCATCGTAAAGTGGGCGAAGATAGGGGTCGATTTTCTGTACTAAATCGCCTGGTAAAAAGCCGAGTTTTTCGCCTGCTTCTACGGCGGGGCGAACTAAGATCAAGCGTTTGACCAGATCGCGCTCTAAGGCATCCACGGCGCAAGCGACGGCCAGATAAGTTTTACCTGTGCCTGCTGGCCCAATGCCAAAGGTAATGTCATGATCCTGAATCGCTTTGATATAGCCCGTTTGGCGAGGCGTTCTGCCGCGTAAATCATGGCGCTTGGTGCGCAGCGGCGTGGTGTTTTCTTCGATATAGGCAGGGGCTATATTTTGCGTGAGTTCGATAATCGATAGCTGCAAATCATCCCGCTCTAGTGGCTCTTCGGCCATCGCATAAAAATGCTCTAGTAGGCTGATGCCCTGCTGCAAGTTTTTGGCGCTGCCGCTTACCCGAAACTGCTCATTTCGCCGCACGATGGTGATATCCAGCGCGGTTTCAATTTGTTTGAGATTTTCGTCGAGTGAGCCGCAGAGATTGTTTAAGCGGCGGTTATCAACAGGCGTGAAGTGGATAATTTGGCTATTCAAAAGCGAGCTCTTTTCAAATAATCGAGAAGTAAAACCCAAATCTTGAGCCACGGAGGGCACAGAGAACACAGAGTTACACGGGGAAAGACCAAAGAAAAATGAATTATCATTGTTTTGCCTCTGTGCTACTCCGTGTTCTCCTTTCCTCCGTGTTTTAAGATTTGGGTTTGTTGTTATTTAATGCTTGAGGTTTGGCACGCCACGGCGATCGATCCAGAAGTCGCGGATTTCTGGGATGATATCGACCAAGGACGCGGCAACTTCGTGTTCGAATTCGGCCATGTCTTGCCCATCTTTTTCTAGATCGGCACGGCCTTCGTCGTCGGCACAAACCAAAATCGGGTAGACAAGCTGGGCGTATTCTTCATCGTCCATCATTTCTTGCCAGGCCTCTGGGTTCATCGATGTTGCCAGCGTAAAGCCGTAGCACCATTGCTGCGAGATATCCTGGCCGCTTTCTTCATCTACATAAACAATCGGGCTAAAGGCGTTTTCGGCATCGGCCAGCTCGTCCATCAGCTGGTTGTATAGGCGCAGAATCAAGCCTTCGATTTTTTCTTGTTCTGCAACGGATGCAAATTTAGGACGCTCGCCGTTTTCGCCCCAGACTTGGGAAAACCACTTGTCTGCGGGGATTTCTTCTGGGCCAACGAGTTGTGCCGTCAGGAAACCATGCAACATGGATAAATCCATTGCTTGTTCTGGGGCCGCATCAGATTCTAAAAAATCGGCCAGCAGGTCGAGGTCGTCGTCGCTTAGAACGGCAAAAAGTTCAGCATCTTTTGGCGATAGCATGTGTTTTCCTTGGGTAATGCGCAAAGGGAATAGCTTGATGGGCTATATCCTACTGCTTTTGGCGGGAGCGTTGATGCCTATCATAAACTATGTGTGCAAGGCACGCTGCCTATGTACCATCGTTTGATGCAAGGTCTGTGTAGGGTGAGCAGGGTTTATGTGCCCACGCAGCCTTGTTTAGCTTGTGGATAGCTGGGTAGGTAATCTACCCAGCTTAAACCGTAGCTATGTTACTTCACCACTATTTCGCCCTTTAGGCTGTGTGGGAAGGTTTCGGTGATCAGCACTTCTACAAACTGATTGATTAAGCGCGGATTGCCAGCAAAGTTAACAATGCGGTTGTTATCCGTGCGGCCAGCTAGCTCTTGTAGCTCGAGGTTTTTACGCGCCATGCCTTCCACCAGCACACGTTGCACGGTGCCGATCATGTTTTTGTTTACGTCCAGCGCTAGCTCATCGATGCGGGCTTGCAGACGTCTGAGACGGGTGAGTTTTAGCTCTTCCGGCACATCATCCGGTAAGTCGGCAGCGGGTGTACCTGGGCGGCGGCTGTAAACAAAGCTAAACGATGCATCAAAACCTACATCGTTAATTAGCTTCATCGTGCGTTCAAAATCGTCTTCGGTTTCGCCAGGAAAGCCGACGATAAAGTCAGAGCTTAGGCAAATATCAGGGCGGGCATCTTTGAGTTTACGCACTAAGGATTTGAATTCCAGCGTGGTATAGCCGCGCTTCATATTCACCAGCACGCGGTCTGATCCCGCTTGTACTGGTAAATGTAAGTGTGAAACAAGTTTTGGCAGAGTGCGATAGCAGTCCACAATTCGCTGCGTCATTTCACGCGGATGGCTGGTGGTGTAGCGCATGCGCTCGATGCCCGGGATTTCGTGCACGTATTCAAGCAGGGTGGCAAAATCGGCGATTTCGCCGTCTTCCATCGGTCCGCGATAGGCGTTTACATTTTGCCCAAGCAGGGTGATTTCTTTTACACCTTGCGCAGCAAGGCCAGCTACTTCGGCTAGCACTTCTTCAAACGGGCGGCTAAATTCGGTGCCACGGGTGTAAGGCACCACGCAGAACGAGCAATATTTGCTACAGCCTTCCATGATCGATACAAAGGCCGTTGCGCCTTCAACGCGGGCTGGCGGCATATTGTCGAATTTTTCGATTTCAGGGAAAGAAATATCCACCTGAGAAATACCACTGCTGCGGCGAGCGGCAATGAGATCTGGCAGGCGGTGCAAGGTTTGCGGGCCAAATACCATATCCACATAGGGCGCGCGTTTTACAATCGCCGCGCCTTCTTGCGAGGCCACACAGCCGCCCACACCAATCAATAGATTTGGGTTTTTAAGCTTAAGCTCTCGCACACGGCCAAGATCTGAAAACACTTTTTCCTGAGCTTTTTCGCGCACGCTACAGGTATTAAACAAAATCACATCGGCTTCTTCAACATTGTCGGTCTGCGTTAAGCCTTCGGATGCGTGCAATACATCAGCCATTTTGTCCGAATCGTATTCGTTCATCTGGCAGCCGAAGGTCTTAATAAATACTTTCTTGCTCATTATTGCGTGCTCTACGTGTTAAGTTTTACTTCAAGTATCACTGATACGAATCGTATTCTTTAGTGCTTATTTAATCTCGTAGGGCGGGTGAAACCCACGTATTTCTCAGCATTGCTCGCGCGTTTTACCCGCCCTACAAGTGCTAATTATGTGCTTTCATTACTTCATTTTTAGCTGTTTATTCCGTGATAATCGCTTTCGGGCGGGCTTTTAAAGTGGCTACTTCATCATTTGTGAGCAGCCACAGCCGCCATACATTGCCCGAGGTGGCTTCAATCTGAAACCAAACGGTGGCTTGCTGCGGCATATGGCTTTGCATGATGAGCGCGTTGTTTTGCCCGTAGACGCGCAGCCCAGGGGCAGTGCGGTAAATTTTGTCGTCAATTTTAATTTCTGGGATGGCCGCGGCTTTGAGTTCGCCGAGCTGCCCATCCATAGGAATGGTTCTTGCTGCATAGCATGGGATTGCCGTAACAAGGGCCAGCCAAAACAAGCACTTATGCATGAGTTACTTTCCACGTGATGGAAAACCCGCAATGGTAACATGGTGCCCGCATTGAAAGCACCGCCATCGGGAAGATTGCCTGTTTTATGCCCAAGCCACCGTGGCGTAGTGGTGGCTGATGGGCATCAGATCAGGGTGTGTCTTGGTGGGATAAGAATGGGGATTTGCAGCTTTATTTATTGCAGAGCTCGGCCAATTTTAATTGTGGCGGCGATATTCCTAGCGCAAAGGCGTACATTTTCTTTAGCCTGTGCCAGTGCTTCTTCGATGGATACCGCGCGGTTTAAAACGCTGAATACCGCTTCAATGCCATGCTGATGCACTACGCCTACGTCGGTGCTAAGGCAGCCTGCGATGCCAATCACTGGGATATTAAAAACCTTGGCCATTTGCGCTACGCCCATGGGTGTTTTGCCGTGTATGGTCTGGCTATCCATACGGCCTTCTCCGGTGATGACTAGGTCTGCGCCTTGTAAAAGGGCGGCAAATTGTACGGCTTCCAGCACAATTTCTACGCCGGGGCGTAGGCTGGCGTTTAAAAAAGCCAGTGCTGCTGCCCCCATGCCGCCCGCCGCGCCGCTACCCTTGGTTAAGGCAATATCCAGGCCGATTTGCTCTTTAATCATGCGGGCGTAATGGCTAAGGCTGGCGTCAAGGATTCTAACCATCTCTGGCGTTGCGCCTTTTTGTGGGCCAAACACCGCCGCTGCACCCTGCTCGCCGGTGAGCGGGTTATCTACATCGCAAGCCACGTCTATTTTGCATTGCGCGATCCGCGGGTCAAGCCTAGATACATCAATTAGAGCCAGCTGGTTTAAACTGGCAGCCCCAAAGCCCAGCGCTGCACCGGCTTGGTTTAAAAAACGCCCACCCAGCGCTTGGATCATTCCCATGCCGCCATCGACTGTCGCGCTGCCGCCTATACCCAAAATAATATGCGTGGCACCGCAGTCTAGTGCGGCGAGGATGAGCTCGCCGGTGCCGTAGCTAGTGGTGAGCATAGGATTGCGTAGGGCAGGGGGAACCAGTGTTAAGCCGCTGGCTGCCGCCATCTCGATAATGGCGGTTTGGCCATCACCCGATAAGCCAAAAAAAGCACTGACACATTCGCCCAGCGGGCCGGTCACTGATTGCTGAATCATGCGCCCACCAGTGGCAGCCACTAAGGCTTCAACCGTGCCTTCGCCACCATCTGCCACGGGGATTTTTATATATTGGGCATCGGGTAGAACTTCCCTAAAGCCCGCTTCAATTTGCGTGGCAACGTCTAGGGCTGAGAGGCTTTCTTTGTAGGAGTCGGGGGCAATAATAATTTTCATAATCGCAAACCTTAAAATTTAAGCACACCAAAAATCAGCGTAGAGACAATCGTAATCGACAAACCAACCGCTGTTTCGTAAGGAATCACTTTAAGCCGCTCGGTAATGCTCATATTGACTGCCCCGCCTGTGGCGTGGAAAAAACTACCGTGTGGCATATGATCAAATACCGTGGAGCCAGCATGAATCATGGCGGCACCCGCTAAGGCAGGCACTCCCAACTCTAGCAAGGTGCTACTAAATACCTGCGCGGCCACCACGGTGCCAGCGGTGGTGGAGGCGGTGGCCAGTGACATCAGCGCACCAGATATCGGGGCCAGCATATAGGCTGGCAGGCCCGAGCCTTGTAGCGCTTCGATCAGCACGGTTTTAAGGCTGGATGCACCAATAACCCCCGCCAAGGTACCCGTGCCAAGCAGCATAATTGCAACTGGAGCCATGCGGCCTAAGCCCGCTACGGCAAATTGATTGCTGTCTTTAAAGCGGCCCATTGCCAGCGCACCCAATAAGCCACCTAAGGGCAGGGCTAACATGGGATCAATCACGACATTAAATAAAGGCCTGAGCGATAACAGAACAATGGCCACAACAGGGGCCACAATAGCGGTGGCAAAAGAAGGCAGGGCGTGGCGATCAAAGGCCACAACTTCGGCGCTTTCGACTTTGCTTCCCTTATTCACCAGCGTTTTAGCAATAAAGTATGCCACTACCAGCCCAACTAAGCCTGGCACTATCCCTGCGGCCATCACTGAGGTCAGTGGTACATGAAAGGCATCGGATGCGGCAATGGCATTGGGATTGGGCGACATCACATTCCCCGCCTTTCCCCCGCCTATCATGGCCAGCAAAATCGCCATTTTGGATAAATCGGCTTGGCGCGCAATCGCGAGGGCAATGGGGGCGACGGTAATCACCGCCACATCAATAAACACGCCGACTGCGGTTAAAATCATGGTGGCAATCGCCAGCGCCAGCAGGGCGCGTGTTTCGCCCACTTTTTTGACTATGGTATCGGCAATACTGGCCGCTGCGCCAGATTCGATCAACACCCCTGCTAGCACACCGGCCGCCAAAATACGCATCACGGCAGGGATAATGCCTTTGGCCCCACCCATCATTAAATTCACGGTGGCGCTTAAATCCACCCCACCCACAATTCCACCCACTAAAGCGCCAACAATCATGCCGTAGGCGGGCGGTACTTTTCGTAAAATCAGAAAAATGGCGACAACAAGTGCGCTGATGGCACCTAATGAACTGACTTCCATAATGGGTGGCTCCTGTTTGGGCGGAATCTTGCGATGGCTAATGAACAGGATAAACACTCTGCTACAGAGCTACTTCGTGCGGATGCCTGAAAATTTATAAAAATTAAGGCATATTTACTGGAGTTTTTTACAGTATATGGGGAGGAGTCGATGTTTTTATGCGGCGCAGTATGATGGCCTGCTGTGCCAGACTACATCGCTATGCCAGCTGTAAAGCCGCATAAAGTAAAAATCGCTCGTCGGTTTTGCTTAAGGTAAGCCCTGTTACAGCCTCAATCCGGCTTAGGCGGTAATCCAAGGTGTTGCGATGAATATGCAAAGCCTGTGCGGCTTCAACGGGGCGGGTGTCGCAGGCAAACCATGCGGCTAGGGTTTTGCGTAGCTGGCCATTGCTATCTTGCTGCTCTAGTTTTTTTAAGGGAATGCGCAGCTGGGCGGCCTGCCAGCCAGAATTTAGCCCCGCTAGCAGCACTGGCAGGCTTAAATCCTGATAGAAAAAACAAGCCCGTTCAGGATTGCGCGCTTTACCTGTTTGCAGGGTGGTCACGGCGCTTTGATAAGATAGTGCCACGGCATTGGCGGCGCAAAAATATTGCCCCAGTGCAATGCGCACACCCAATTTGCTTTTACTGGCTACGCGGGTCAGTAAATCGTGCACACGTTGCCGGTGTTCTTCCGGGTTCCAGCGGCCCTGATGATCTAAAGCGGGCTTAAGCACCACGAGTTCGGTTAAAGAAACCGTGGCAACTAGATTATCCCGCTCTGGGGTGCTGAGCAGGGTTTGTAATTCTTGTAACTCGGCTAGCGCAGCATCAATGCCTAATGCGCCACTATCTACCTCGATCACCGCCACTACGCGTGGGCGGCGGATATCCACGCCTAGCTTTTGCGCCCAAGCTTCCAAATCAGAATGCGGCGCGGCTTCACCTTTGATGAGTTGCAAAACCAGCTCTTCGCGGTAGCGGGTGTCTCGGCCTAAGGCTTGAATCAACCTTGCCTGCTCCAAGCTCATTTCGGCCGTCATCCTAACTAGCTCGCCGTAATGGCGCACCGCATCGGGCTGGCCGGTGATGCCAACCACGCCCACAATCTGCCCTGCAAGGCGCAGGGGCAAATTCACCCCGGGGCGCACGCCATGCAGCTGCTGCGCCATGGCGTCGTCAATTTCTACCGTGCGCTGCTGCGACAGCACCAGCAAAGCGCCTTCATGCTGCTGGCCGATTCTGGAGCGATCGCCACTGCCGATCAAGGTGCCGGATGCATCGATTACATTGACGTTACAGCTGATGATCGCCATGGTGCGATCGACGATTTCCTGAGCAAGGCGGGCATTGAGCAGCGACATAAAAGGCCTGTGGTAGTGGTGTGAGAGACTTATAGATGTTACTCACAACGATTATTAGTCCACGAAAAGCAACCAAATACACGAAAAATAAGTGATCAAACGTGGATGATTTTCCTCGGTTTTTTATCACGGCGCGTCGGCCTGAATTCTTGTATTTATATGATTTTGAAATTTTTTTATTAAAGCTATTCAAGGCTGATTGTAGGGCGGGTGCAACCCGCGAGCAATGCTGAATAAACACGCGGGTTTCACCCGCCCTACGATATTTATAATGAGATTGAGCAAGAGGCATAGTCAGGTAATTTAATGCCTGTTTTTCTCCGTGGTTCAATGGTTGGGTTTTGATTTGTAACATCAGTAATTAAAAGGATTTCTAATGATTGTCGTTATTTTTGAAGTGTGGCTTAGCCTAGAGCAAATGCCGGAGTATCTGAGCCTTGCGGCCAATTTACGCGAGGAGCTGATGCAGCAAGACGGGTTTATTTCGATTGAGCGTTTTAATAGCATTAGCGAGGCGGGCAAGATGCTTTCTCTGTCTTTCTGGCGTGACGAAGCAGCGGTTAAAGCGTGGCGTTGCAGCGCCATGCACCGCGATGCGCAATCGCAAGGGCGGCAGGGCGTGTTTGAAAATTACCGACTGCGTGTAGCCCAGGTTGCGCGGGATTATGGCATGGCCGAACGGGGGCAAGCTCCGGCTGACAGTGTGTGTTTACATGGTTAGGTGAATAAGAGGGTGGCTATATTTACATACAACTCCACTACTTTTTTACGACAAAAGAAGAGTTATTCCGATGTTATGCTATCCGCCTTGCCCTGTTGGCTGTAAGGAATGATGCGTGATGGTTTGGACGTTTAAGCGTTGGTCATGGCTGCGTATGCTGATGGTTGCCATCCTGCTGGCTCTGCTTGGCTGGGGAATTAAAGCGATTTTTTTCCCTAGCAAAGCAGCACCTCAATACACCACGGCAAAGGTGGCAAAGGCTGATTTAGAAAACGCGGTGCTGGCGACAGGTACTTTGCAGGCATTTCGTAAGGTGGACGTGGGGGCGCAGGTTTCTGGGCAGCTGCAAAAGCTGGAAGTAGCTCTGGGCGATAGAGTGAAAAAAGGCCAACTGCTGGCGACGATTGATCCGGAGCTGGCGCAAAACGATGCACTGAATGCCGAGGCTTCATTGGAAGGATTACTCGCGCAAAGGCAATCAAGCCAGCTGCAATTAGAGCAGGCTAAAACGGAGTTGGCCCGTCAGCAAACCATGCTGAGCCGCGAGGCCACGTCTAAGCAGGCTGTGGAAGAAGCTAGTTTAAAGCAAAGAACATTGCAGGCTGAATTAGCGTTGCGCGATGCCGAGATTAAAAAAGCTAAGCTCACGCTGGATTCGGCCAGAACTAGGCTGGGCTATACCCGCATTATTGCGCCGATTGATGGTGAAGTGGCGGCCATTACCACGCTAGAAGGGCAAACTGTGATTGCCGCTCAGCAGGCACCTAATCTGCTGACGCTGGCTGATTTGGACACCATCACCGTTAAAGCGCAGATTTCTGAAGCTGATGTGATGAAAATCCACGCTGGGCAGGTCGTTTACTTCACCACGCTGGGCCAGCCGGATAAGCGCTATTACGGCAAGCTGCGTGCCATTCAGCCCACACCAGAGAAAGTAAACAACGCTATTTTTTATAATGCGCTGTTTGAAGTGCCTAATCCTAAGCATGAGCTACGCCAAGATATGACGGCGCAGGTGGCGATTGTGCTTGATCACCTGAAAAGCGTGTTAAGCATTCCAACCATTGCGCTGGGCGTGCGGGCAAAAGACGGGCGTTACACGGTGCAGGTGGTGGGGGCAGACGGCATTGCGGTGAATCGGCAGATAAAAACTGGCATCAATAATAATGTGCAGGTAGAGGTGCTAGATGGCTTAAAAGAAGGCGATCTGGTGGTAACTGGCGACGCCGCCTCGGGTAAATCTGATACCAGCGTATCGATTGGAGCATAGCGTGCGTAAGCCTCTTTTAGAGCTGACGAATATTGTTCGCAGCTTTCCGGCGGGTGAAAGCGAAGCCGTGGTGCTGGATCAGGTGAGCCTTTGTATTCATGCGGGTGAAATGGTCGCCATTGTGGGCGCATCTGGCTCGGGCAAATCAACGCTGATGAATATTTTGGGCTGCTTGGATAAGCCTACCTCCGGCACTTATTTAGTCAACGGGCGTGATGTGTCGGGCTTAGATAGCGATGAGCTGGCAGGCTTGCGCCGTGATCGTTTCGGCTTTATTTTTCAGCGCTACCATCTCTTGCCGCATTTATCTGCGCAGGGCAATGTGGAAATGCCCGCAGTGTATTCGGGGCTGGCAAGAGCTACGCGGCAGCAACGTTCGCAAGCACTGCTCAGCCGTTTAGGCCTTAGCGATAAGCTTGAACACCGCCCTTATCAGCTTTCGGGCGGGCAGCAGCAGCGGGTCAGTATTGCCCGTGCGCTAATGAATGGCGGCGAGGTCATTTTGGCCGATGAGCCAACCGGTGCGCTGGATAGCCATAGCGGCGAAGAAGTCATGAATATCCTACGCGAGCTACACGCGCAGGGGCATACCGTCATTATTGTTACCCATGACCATAAAGTGGCCGATTGCGCTGAGCGGATTGTTGAGATTAGCGATGGCCGCATCGTGGCCGATCGTAGCAAGCCGGTGAATGCCACCGTTGAAGGAAAAATCGCTCCGCATGCAGCAGAGGCCAAATCCTTAAGAATTGTTGCGGATCGTTTTTTAGCGGCTTTAAATATGGCGTGGCGGGCGATGTCGGCTAACCGTATGCGCACCTTACTGACCATGCTGGGTGTGGTGATTGGCATTACTTCGGTGGTGTCGATTGTAGCGATTGGCGAGGGGGCTAAACATAAAATTCTGCAAAATATTGGTGAGATTGGCAGCAACACTATGAGCATTTTCCCCGGTAAAGACTGGGGTGACGATAGGGCGGGTAGCATGCGCACGCTGCTGCCTGGCGATCTTAGCGCGTTGCAGTCTATGCCCTTTGTGGATAGCGTGACGCCTAGCACCAGTACCAGCTTGCGCTTGCGGCACCGCGCTCTGGATGTCAACAGCAGTGTGAGCGGGGTAGGGGAGTTTTATTTCCGCGTGAATGGCCTAAAGCCTGCATTAGGGCGGTTTTTTAATGGTGAAGATGTGGCTCGGCAGGCACAGCTGGTGGTGATTGATGAGAACACGCAGCGTAAATTATTCGCCAAAGGTGCAGATCCACTAGGGAAGGTGATTTTAGTGGGTAACTTGCCTGCCACGGTGATTGGCGTGGCGGCAGATAATAAGAGCGGCTTTGGCGGTGGTGGGCAAAACCTACAGGCTTGGCTGCCTTTTACCACCACGGCCAACCGGCTGTTTGGTCAGCAGTATTTCAACAATATCACCGTGCGGGTAAAGGACGGCCAATCCTCTGCTGCGGCCGAGCAAAGTATAGAAAAACTGCTGACTCTGCGCCACGGCAGCAAGGATTTCTTTATCTACAACATGGACAGCCTAGTTAAAAAAATCGAGCAAACTAGCCAGATGCTAGCCTTGCTGCTGTCGATGATTGCGCTGATTTCCCTTGTAGTTGGCGGCATCGGTGTGATGAATATTATGTTGGTATCGGTGACTGAGCGAACGCGAGAAATTGGGATTCGGATGGCGGTGGGTGCAAGGCAAAGCGATGTAATGCAGCAGTTTTTAACCGAATCGGTACTGGTCTGCTTGATAGGCGGCGTGATTGGCGTGCTGTTATCACTGGGTATTGGCGCATTAGTGCAGTTTTTCTTACCCGATTGGAAAATGATTTTCTCCCTAGGCTCTTTTGTTGCCGCCTTTATCTGCTCAACGCTGATCGGCGTTTTCTTTGGCTTTTTGCCCGCGCGCAATGCCGCACGATTAGACCCCATTGAAGCGCTGGCCCGAGAATAAGCATGAAAAAAATACTTTTACTCTCGCTGCTGCTAACAGGCTGCGGCTCCTTACTTAGCCCCGAGCAAAGCGCGCCATTACCGGCTTTGCCTGCCAACTGGGTAGAGTCTTCTGCTGCCGCAGAACAGCAGAGTGGCGCGTGGTGGTTGGCTTTTAATGATGCCAAGCTCACTGCGCTGATAAATGATGCTTTGCACAGTAATGCAGATTTATCCGTGGCGGCCATTAGGCTGCGGCGTGCTCACTTAAAAGAAGGGCAGAGCGAGCACGCCGCAGCCCCAGTCTTAGGTGTGGGGGGCGGAGGCAGTATCAGCCGCAGTTTTGATCCGGTACTCAATAGGCAAAATTATAATCTGAGCGCCACGGCCAGCTATGAGTTTGATCTGTGGGGCAAGTTGGCCAGCGATAGAAAAGCCGCTAGAGAAGAAAGTATTGCCTCTGAGGCAGACCGGCAGGCGCTTAAATTGTCTATTGCTAGCAGTGTGGCCAATCAGTATTGGAGCATTGCCTTGCTGGAACAGAAGCTAGCGGCCAGTACGCTGAATTTGCAGCAGCTGCGCCAAGTATTGGAGCTGTTACGCATTAAAAACGAGGCAGGCGTACTCGCTAAAAGTGAGGTGCTGAGCGCTGAGCAAGGCTTAATCAGCGAAGAAGCCAACCATACCCTGCTATTACAGCAGAGAAAAAGTGCTTTTTATAGCCTGAGTCTATTATTTGATCGGCCACCGCAAAGTTTTACGCTGGCCGGTGCCAGCCTGCCGCAGGGCGTTTTACCTGTGATTGCAGCTGGGATACCGAGCGAGGTTTTAGCTAGACGTCCAGATTTGCAGGCGATGGAGGCCAGATTAAGAGCTAGCCTTGCGCAGATTGATATCGCCAGAGCGGCGTTTTACCCCAGTATTTCGCTCACATCTAGCTTAGGGAGTAGTAGTTCTGCACTGGCAGAGCTGTTTCAGAACCCTTTGGCCTCTGCTGGGCTAAATTTGGCGCTGCCATTTATTGATTGGAATAAGCATCAGCTGAATCTGGATATCACGCGTACGCAGTATGAAGAGCAGCTCACCATCTTTAGACAGACACTCTATAAAGCGCTGGCTGAAACCGAGCAGGGGCTGGATGCCAGAATGCGCTTGGCAGAGCAAAACCAGCAGTTGGCACGCTCAGCGCAGCTGGCTAGTAAGCTAGATGATATTGCCTTGGTGCGCTTTGAAGCGGGGGCCACAGATATCCAGCCATGGCTGGACGCTAGCGCCCGCCGCCGCAACGCCCAAACCAGCCTGTTGCAAAACCGCTTTGATCAGGTGAGCAATCTGCTGGCGTTATATAAAACGCTGGGCGGGGCGGTGGAGTAATTGCTTTAAGCCAATGCTAAACCAGATGGAACTGTTTCATTTCTGCCGACAGCGCTTTAGATAGCTCGCGTAGGCGGCGGGCATTGCCTGAGGCTTTTTCAACGGCGCTGCTGCTGGCTGAGGCCAACTGAGAAACACGGTCGATATTATCTACAACCTTATTGGCCTCCTGTGACTGTTGTTGCAGCGAGTGGCTGATATCGTCAATAACGCTACTCATTGCCCCGGCATCAAGGCGAATTGTTTCTATAGCGCTGCCTGCTCGGCTGGCAAGCTCTACGCCGATTTCGACTTTGTTTACACCATTATTCATATGGACTGCCGTGTATTCGGTGCCTTCTTGTATTTTGCGCACCTTATCGGTGATTTCTTGTGTGGAGCTGGCGGTGCGTTCGGCAAGTTTGCGAACCTCATCTGCAACTACGGCAAAACCACGGCCTTGCTCGCCTGCGCGTGCGGCTTCAATTGCGGCATTTAAAGCCAGCAGATTAGTTTGGTCGGCAATATCCCGGATCACCTGCACGATAACGGAAATCTGCTGAGCATGGCCGGTTAGCATGGCTACGCTGCCGGAGGCTTCCTGCACCGTAGCCGCGATGGTTTTAATGCTGTCTACCGTTTCACGAATCACTTGGTCGCCACGCGTTAAGGTCTGGCTGGAAGAGCGGGTCATTTCACTGGCATTGCTGGCATTGTTTGAAATCTGATTAATGCTGCTGACCAGCTGCTGCACCGTTTCTCGCATGGCTAACATTGAATCTGACTGAGTTTTAACCAGTTCTTCCGCATCATTAGATGCGGTGCTGATTGCATCCGAGCCATTCTCAATTTCTTTAGCAGCGTCTGAAACCTGCTGCATGATATGGCTTAATTTAAGCTGCATATCGGCCATCAGAGCCAGAAAACTTTCGGGGTCACGCCCGCCAGATTCAATCCTGTGGGCAAAGTCGCCGGCAGCCATATAGGCAATGTGCTGTCTTGCTTCCTCTACTGTGCCGCCTACGGTGTTGCGCAAAGCCACAAAGGTACGCCACAGCATAAACAGGGTTACTAGCCCGACTATGATAAAGGCCACTTTAGCAATGCTGGCCAGCTGGTTAGCATCCTGCACGGCTTTTTCTGTACGGCTTTCAAGCAGGGCATAAAACTCATCAATAGGCTGCATGATTTTGGCTTTGTTGGTGTGGTAGTTCTTATCGTGCATCATGGCCCGCGCCTTGGCATAGCCTTCTTCTGCGCCTTCTCCGGTTTTTTTGACGAGGCCCATGGCCTCTACTTCAGTATTGACTAGGCCATCTGAGTTCTTTTTGGCTTCGGTGAGTTTGCCAAATTCCTGTTCGGTAAAGCCCAGCTCTTTCATCATTTCTAATAATGGGCGTTTTACGCCAGAATCGGCCCTAGGGGGCGTGCCCGTGGCCGCTACAAAATCCCAGTAGATGCGGTTGTAGTTTTCTGGGCGGGCTTTTTCGCCATTACGAATTGCCAGAATATCCATATATTGCCGCTCATAAGCTGGGTCTCTCGATACCACATAGGTGCGTGCCAGCCGAGTTAAATCATCGGAAGACTGGCGTAGTTCATCGGCAAGCAGATAGGACTGATAGCGTTGCAAATTAGCGCTGTCTACCCTGAGATGCAGGCTGACATAGACGGCAAATAAGATAACCAGCGCAATCAGGCAAGCGATGGAGATCATCAGGTTTTTTTGGAAAGAAGACATTTTGCACCACCCATTTAAAATTACTCACTCATGCTTACTATGGATGAGCAGCCATCACAAAGCTGCCAAGCTCCTGTTTTAGCTGACAGCAGGTCATGGGCAAGCATAGGGAACTGGTTGGTATTTTTTGCACCAGATGGCGTTGCCGCTGAATAGTGCAGCAATCACTTTGTAGACAAGTATTTAGCTAAAGGTGGTTGTGCGTAAGTAAATGAAGAGGATAGGGAGCGAAGCTAGCTACAGAGCCTAGATGGCAGCATCTGCTTAGGTGGGTATTTGTCAGCTTAATATGGGCGTTTTATGAGTTATTTTTAAACAAAACCAGCTCAGGTAATAGAGGTTTTGCCTTGCCTGAGCTGGTTTTTGCTAAAAAGAAGCTTGGCGACACGTTATGAAGATGATTTTTACGTCTGGATTTTATAGAGAACGAAGAGGGGCACTAGCAATAGAGCCAGAATTAATTATTTACTACTTACGTAGAGCCTTATTTATTGCAATGGCTAAAGCAAGCATATGCTGCCTTAGCCGCAGAGCATGTGGGCTGGCCTACATGGAGGTCTAAAATACTAAAGGTTTTTCAGCCATTCCAGTGCCGACAATCCAGATTTGCGGCCGCTGGCCATGCAGGCGGTGATTAAATAGCCGCCGGTGGGCGCTTCCCAATCCAGCATTTCGCCCGCACAAAACACCCCTGGTATTTTTTCTAGCATCAGCTCAGGGGTCATTGCTGCAAACTTCACACCACCCGCGCTGCTGATCACTTCATCAATTGGGCGTGGTGCAAGTAGCTTGAGCGGCAGGCTTTTAATGGCTGCGGCTAGTTTATCCATATCATTAAAGTCATCGCGAGAGATCTCTTCGCGTAGCAGGCCTGCTTTTACCCCTTCAATACCTAGCTTGCGGCGTAAATGGCTGGCCATAGAATCGGCACCGCGTGGGCGCTTTAAGTCTTCTAATACCCGCTCCAGTGATTTGCCTGGGGCTAAATCAAGCAAGATATCGGCGCTGCCATTGGCTTTAATCTCATCGCGAAAAGCCGCTGCGAAGGTGTAAATCAGGCTGCCTTCAACACCGCCCTTAGTCAGTACAAATTCACCTTGTTTACGCTGGCCTTTAAATTCAATGGCAACGGCTTTGAGTGGCGAGCCAGCGAAACGCTCGCTTAAGTGATCGCTCCAGCCAATATCAAAGCCACAATTGGCAGGCTCTAATGGTGCAATATCTACGCCGCGCTCGCTAAGGAGGGGCTGCCACTTGCCGTCGGAGCCTAGCTTGGCCCAGCTTGCACCGCCCAAAGCTAGCACCGTTGCGTCACAGTTGCGGCTGATTTCGCCATCGGGCGTATCAAAGCGCAGCAAACCCGCGTCATCCCAGCCCAACCAGCGATGCCGTACGTGGATTTTTACGCCGCTGGCACGCAGGCGAGAAATCCACGCTCTGAGCAGGGGGGCGGCTTTCATTTCCTTAGGAAACACGCGGCCCGAGCTACCCACAAAAGTTTCGACCCCAAGCCCATGCACCCACTCTTGTAATGCTTCATTGCCAAAAGCCGCTAGCAGAGGCTGTAGCTCTGCACTGCGTTGGCAGTAGCGGGCCAGGAAGGGCGCGGCGGCTTCGGAATGGGTGATATTTAAGCCGCCTACACCGGCGAGCAAAAACTTGCGCCCCACTGACGGCATTGCATCATATAAATCGACTTCTACCCCCCCTTGGATGAGCATTTCGGCGGCCATTAGGCCAGCAGGACCACCACCAATAATGGCGACAGATTTGCGGGAAGTAGGAGTTGTCATGATGAAGGGCCTTACAGGTAAAGCCCCCAATTTTGCTGAATGGGGGCGGATAGAGCAGCGATACAGCGTGCTTAAAGCGATTATTGCGGTGTATGCAATGCGTGAATTCGCTGCATTTTAGCAGATTAAAGCGGCTTATATTGCCGGCATAAGTCAGCAATATTGCAGTGGGGATTTGGGGGTGTTGTATTTTTGGCGTGTTTGTTGTAAGTAAGGAATCGTAAGCGTATAAAGGCGGCAAGCGATGCTGTGTGCATAGTTGCACCGCCGCGATGATTCGTTTTCCTGCGGTCTTGAAAAATTAAAAAGAGACAATGATGAATATCATGAGTATTTTTCAGCACCTGCGTGTATTGATCGGCCTTGCTGTTATTGCCATATTATATTTTGCGCTGCATATCTTTGTGGCATCGGTTTCGGCCAATCATGTGGGGGTGGAATTTAATCGCATTGATGGCAAGGTTGAGCCAATTCCTTTATCCAGTGGCTGGCATTTAATTGGCCTTGGCACCAGCGTAATGGAGTTCCCCACCTTTACCCAGACTTACACGTGGACAAAATCGGCCACTGAAGGCTCGCCTACAGATGAATCCATGAATTTTCAAGTGGCATCCGGTATTGTAATCAATGCCGATATCAGCATTTCTTATAGTATTGATTCGGGTAAAGCCCCTGTTTTGTATCAGAAATATAAGCGCGGCTACGAAGAAATCACCAGCCAGATTATCCGTAACGGCATTCGCAATGCGCTGAATAATTACGGTACTAAATACGATGCCGAAGGGCTGCTATCTGGCGGCAAAATTAAGCTGGCCGAAGAAGTGCGCACCAAGATTAATCATGAAATGAATCAATACGGGATTATGGTTGAGCAGTTTGGCTTTGTGAACGAGCTACGGCTGCCAGAAAATATCCAGACCGCCATCAACGCCAAGCTGCAAGCCACCCAAGAGGCTTTAAGATCAGAAGCCATGCTGCGCAAAAATCTTGCCGACGCCGCCAATGCGGTGGCCGTTGCAAAAGGCCAAGCCGATGCCAAAATCGCTGCAGCGCAGGGCGATGCTAGAGCCTTAGAAACCGTAGGTGAGGCCATTAAAAAATACGGCGCAGAAGCCGCGCAGCTTAAAAACCAAACACTATGGATAGAAAAGTGGGATGGGCAGCTGCCTACTACCAGCTTAGGAACCAATACAACGGCGATGATCGGTGTGGGCAAATAAGCTCAAAGCGCACCTTTGAGCAGGGCCATCACCATATAGGGGGTGGTGTTGGCCTGAGCCAGCATCGCCGTGCCTGCTTGTTGCAAGATATTAGCGCGGGTGATGCTGCCTGTTTCAGCGGCAAAATCCGCATCTTGAATGCGGCTGCGCGATGCGCTTAGGTTTTCTAGCGTGTTTTGCAGATTAGATGCTGCGGCAACAAAACGGTTTTGATAAGCCCCCAAGGCACCACGGGCGATATTAACAATATCCAGAGCACTATCTAAGGATGCAATCGCATTTTGCGCACTGGAGGCCGTTAAAGTATTGAGTGAAGTGATCCCAACGATCGAAGCGATGGCGATAGCGGCGGTATTGCCTGCTGTCATTCCTGCGCTTTCTGGTGCGGCCCCGGCGATAGTAAGGCCTTCGGTGCTTAAACTAGAAACACTAATGGTGCCGCGATTGGCCGCCGCACTGCCGCTGCTACTGGCGGCACCCGCTATATTGCGGGTCACAGAGCCAGCGTTGCTGGAGATGGACGTGCTGGATGAGCCAGCTGCATTATCATTGAGCACCACCGTGCCGCCGCCGTCCGCAACACTAAAGGCGCTAAGCGCTGCAGCCGTAAGCGGATTTGATTGGGCCATAGAGATTGCGCCGCTAAGCGCCGATGATACCGTTGCCGCGTTATTGCTTGCGCCAGCAATATTTAAATCTACGTGATTGGCATCGACCACCGCAGAAGCCAGCCCAGAATTACGCACGGTAAAGCTAATGCCATTCACCGCAAACTGCGCGCCAGCCCCCACATTATTCGCAATATTAAAGGTGTTTTGCGCCGCAACGGCTGCCGTTCCTTGAGTGCCTACCATGCCTGCGGATAGGCCACTTTGGCTGAGAAATGTGGCTTTGTTTGCCGCCGTAGCAGCGGCATTGGCTGCCGTGCCACTTAAACCAATATTAATATTGCGGCCATCTGCCGCGCTCAGCGTCACAATACCCGCATTGGCCGTTGCGCTGACGCCCGTTTGGGCCGCCGCTCCTTGGATGGCCGCTGCAAAGTTTGCGCCTTGGCTGCTGGCATCGGTGCCCGCGCTAACGCCACCAATATCCACACCATTAATATTAAAGCCTGCAATCGCCGTAAATGAAGAAGGCGCGGCACTTATCAGCTTATTTGCATTGGCGCTAGCGCTTACCCCCGATGTAGCCGTGCTGGCATTGATGGCTGCCGCTAGCGCAAAAGCACTATCCGCCGCCTGCCCCACCGCCGCCCCTGCGGTTGAAGCATCAATAGCAAAATTATTCAGTTTTAAGTCGCCCGCGTTGAGCGAGGCCGTGACCACGCCGCCCGTTACCGTCGCCTTAAATGAAGAGCCGGTGCTGCCCAAGTGCGAGGTTTGCATATTGCTGATGGCGCTAATGCTAATCGTATCGCCTTGATTGGCCCCAATATTAAAAGTGCGGGCATTGAAACTGCCGTCGAGCAATTTAATGCCATTAAAATCCGTGGCGCTGGCAATGCGCTGGATTTCTGCACTGAGCTGCTGCACCTCATCATTAATCAACTTTCGATCTGAGCTAGAGATTGGCCCATTGGCGGCTTGAACCGATAGCTCGCGCATACGCTGTAGGCTGTCTGATATCCCACCCATTGCCCCTTCGGCGGTTTGCACCATAGAAATACCATCATTGGCATTACGAATCGCTTGGCTGCTACCGTTAATTTGGGAAGTCATCCGGCTACTAATGGCCAGCCCCGCAGCATCATCTTGCGCACGGTTGATCCGTAAGCCAGAGGAAATCCGGCTCAGAGAAATAGCCAAAGCGCTCTGCGACGTACTCAAATTACGTTGAGTATTCATCGCCACCAAGTTGGTATTAAGATGAACTGCCATCGTTCTATCCTGATTTATCCGCCTCATGCCCCATAAAAAAAAGCACGCGCCTCAGGCCCTTGTTGATCTAATTCGCGGTTTTAAAACCAGCATCAGCAAGCAGCGTATTTAAACTTTTCTGCTTACATCAACTAAAAAAATACGCCTAGCTGACCATTTTAAAAACGCAATTAAAGCCATCGTCATCCGCTATATCGGACAAAATGTGGAGGACTTAAGCGTATTTTGGTGGGGCCGTAGAATTAACAATCACAAGATGTTCACCACGAATCATGGGCCAATGATGTGCTGAAAGACCGTTATTTAAAGCGTGCCAATAAGCTGCTGCTTGAAATGGGCGTACTCACCTCCGCCAAAGACGGCAGGGCCTTAGCCCAAGAAGTTAAGTGGCCGCTCTAACATCGGGGTGTATGTAGTCAATCCGTCCATGCTATACGGAGGATGAATAACGCCCTCTCTGCCCAGCCAGAATGCGGCTTAAGCGAGAATCATCGGCACCGGCAGCGTTTCTATCTGCGCCCGCAAAGGCTCCGCCACCGGCTCAATTAAAACCAGCCTTTCCCTGCCACAGCTGGGAGGTGCGGCTGATATGGCGGCAAGTGCTGAATAATGTTGCGGACTTTTTAGCGTGTTCACATGAGGACAAAGTGTTTCTGTTTGCCCAAATAGAAAATCCCGGCTTTTTATCAGCGGTGCTGGCGATTGCAAAAGGCTACCAACTGGCCCCGGCCCAATCATTGGCATTTTTAGAGCAGCCCATTCATTAATCCGTATTCCCAGCGCTGGGGCCTTTGAGATAACGAATAGAATGAATGCAATGCAGGCCATAAACGTAAAAACCGCTCAGGCCAGAGCGGTTTTTTACGACGATATTTTTTTATCAAAAAGCTTTTAAAAATGGGTACTCATTGTTCAATGTAACGGAGCGGCCATTATTTGTACCATTCCGCTTTTATTTCCGCGATATCTATGTATTTCCATCCCTCTTTCCAAAGCTCCCAATAAGGAATGTCATTTGACGAAGGGGAAGGTTTACATGGGTTCATCTGGATGATAGACGGTAAAATTATCGACTCACCAACCAAAAGAGTCTCTCCTTGCTTAAATGAGGCCATCTTATCAATCAAAGACCCCAATGAGTCCGGTAGTAGCTTCTTCACATATCCCTGATCTACTGGATTGGTGAGTCGCATCGCGATGAAGTTGTTGCACTGAGAAAAAATCGTTTCCGAAATTTCAGAGGGCCGCTGGCTTGCGAGAAGTAGAGTAACCCCGTATTTTCGGCCTTCCTTTGCAATCCGTTCAATAGACATTTTAGAAGAACGGTATTTCGAAAGTTCACTATTAGGAACGTATTTGTGAGCCTCTTCATATACTAAGAGTATTGGCACATCGTTGTTGATTCTCTCTTGTGGATCTTTTGCACACCGAAGGCGTTTATAGATATATCCATATTCAAATATCAACCGCGAAATCAGAGAAACTGTAATGCTCAGGACTTCAAACGGCACGCCACTTAGGTCAATAATAGTTACATTCGAGCCTTTTTCCTTAGAATAACCAAGCAATGTTTGAAGCGTTTCTTCGAACGTGATTGTCTTGGATTTTTCTCCTAAGAAAAAATCAAGCCTGCTATCGTTAACCTTGCTTTCAAGCCGATTAACAAAATTCGTCAGCTTTCCGTAAAGGCTGCCTTGCGTTAATTTAGGTTTATCCTTCTTAGCTCCAGATGCATATACCTCACCTGAGTCGATGAGCTCGATATTTTTTTCTTGGGCATACTTAAGCACTTCTTGGATATCAAACAAAATCGGCGAATCCAAATGAATTTTCTGTTTTTCCTCATCAGAACCTTTGAACTTATCTCGACGATCATTAATGATTGCCTCCTTGAAAATATTTCTCTGATTGTGATCATTTGCCTCCGTATCAAGAAAAAACTCTTCTAATTCCTCGCTGTTTAGCATCCAATACGGCAAAGTCAAATTGGAAATGTCGATAAAATTGGCATCAGGGAAGGCCGACTTATACTCGGAATGGATATCGAAAATAATTATGTGCGAGTTATTAAGAGCGAACCCCTCTTTTTTCTCTTTGACCGCTTGTTGAATAATCGTTGCAAGAGTATGTGATTTTCCAGACCCGGTAGAACCAACAACTGCGATGTGCTTGTTAAAAAACTTATTCCCATTAATTGGCACATTCACTTTTTGATTGGAAGCTAGTGTTGCAAAGCAGAAGCTTTCAGCAGAAGTGACAGAATCCTCATAGATTTTCTTTATATCCGCAATTGTTGCAGGCTCGACTTTCTTCGGAGGAATCGCAAGTGAATCCCCCCCTCGCTCAAATTTTCCATTCCGAAGTATGCCAAGAGGGAAGGCCTCAATAATGTAATCCCGCTTTCCTGCGTCACTGACTGCTATCTGAAAATTTTCAATAATTGCTATCAGGGTTGCATTCTCATTGTCGGCAATTTTCAAATACGATCCGACCTTTAAGGACTCTTCTGCAACCTTGAAATTTTCAAGGTTATCTACGACGATTCGGACTTTATCAGGAAAGACAGCGATTACTTGTGCATTAATACTGGCTTCTTTAGTTTTCTTTTCCATTTTCATCTCATCTGAGTAGTTAGATTATTGCCTTAATGTCGGAAAATAGTTCCACTTGGATCTTCACAAAGCCTACAGATGGATTAGTTGACTCGAAGTAGCTTTGGCCAAAGTGGAATTGGAAAACCTTCCTAGTCTTTGTGATCGTACTCAGAGTTTCCTCTAGATTGCGTATTGAGTTTAAAATTTTGGCTCTAACACCATTGTCATGATCAGCCTTCCGTATTATTGAATGCACATTGAAGTCTGCATTTTGATAATCGTGTCCGTCGATAAACTTAAACTCTTCCACATGTAGATCTTTTTTAAGTGCGAGCAACTCGCCATCTGAAATGCCATGAATATAAATGTAAGGACAAAAAGATACTGGGTCACGCTTGGATAGCTTCGACCATTTTTCTGAAAGTATATGAATGAGCTCTTTCAAATCATCACGCATATACATCTGCGGGTTTGTTTCTATGAGAAAGAAGCGCTCAAAGGGGGAGATATTAAGTTCTGT
This sequence comes from Iodobacter sp. CM08, assembly GCF_033446605.1. Lineage (NCBI taxonomy): Bacteria > Pseudomonadati > Pseudomonadota > Betaproteobacteria > Neisseriales > Chitinibacteraceae > Iodobacter > Iodobacter sp. CM08. Next base: position 33,944 of record NZ_JAWQUO010000034.1, read on the forward strand.
AAAGTACTCTTTACGGAGCGCGGCCAAGTAAGCTTTCTTCCCTTTTCTCTGAATAAACCATTCGTTGAAAAGCACTCCCGAAGTATCTAATTTTTTAAAAAAAGCCTTTTTTGTGATCGTTCTATCTGCAGGGGCAGGCTGGATTGAGAGCTCTCGAATTATGGCAAGTGCATTGCTATAGAAATAAAATTCGGCGGAGAACGCCTTACAACTAAATGCAGTTTCTAATTCCCGAATAACCGCCCTATATTGAACGTCTAGCTCCTCCGCTTTAATATCCACTGTAAGCAGAGTTAGGAATTCGCCCAAGTCGGTGTCGTTAAGGCTTAGTTCATCATGATGGAGGTGTTTTTCCCCTTTGTCTGTATAAGTTAGAAAGTTATCTTTCAAGAACTTAACATCAATTCCTCCATCTAGTTTGTGCTGTCCAGATGCATAATGTCCTCGGATGGCATACTTAACTTTAGGCTTTAATCCACTCTTTACTTCTTTAAAGTGGGATAGCATATACATCACAGCTTCTTTAATTACCGAATGGTTGTATTCAGTTTTTGCGTAATACTTACACTGGGTTGCAGTCAGCTCAGTTGCTGTCCGAATATCAATGTCTTCAGTACACTCTATTTCTATAGAATCATCAGGGTTTATAAGGCGCAATATATTTAAGATTGAAAGATCAAACTGGTAGAAATATCCTCGAATAGTGTCAACAGCACTTCTATCTTTCATTTTATCTCCCGCTTTTTGCAAAAAATATCAATTCAGTAGATTAACACGTAGGGTGAATTTTAAAGTAAATTGTTGGTCGGTTTTTTGTAATTTATCAATGTTTTATTATGCCGCAGAGCTGGTAATTTTTAATGGCGAGAATTTGCAATAATATTGAGCATAGGCGAATAGTTTTAGTGTCCTTAAGTCTATTAAAAAAGCAGAGTACTAAAAAATTATTAGTACATACAATTATTGTAAAAATATAACCATTTTTTTCTAAATAGTTTATTTTATTACGACTTCCGTTTGTTATTAGACTGGTCACACAAAAAAAACACTCCAACCCTCGCCCCGACGTGCTGCCGTGGCACACAAGGGGAATTCCTTCGCACTGCATTTTGCCTATTTGAACATTGTAAGAGTTGAATTATTTTATTGGCGTATTGAATAATTAAAAATCTAAATTTCAGCTGAAATATTTAGCAGCCAATCTTTAAGCAGAGGCATAGTGAGGGGGGTAATATGAAGTCATACCCGTCATGCCTTAAGCACATGGTCGCTCTTAAAATAGAGATAGGCTATATGGTATTGGTGGCAAATGGGGCACTTGCTATCAAAAGCTAAAATGCAACGCGAGCATATTCCTTTCCATTATCTAACAGCGCGATTTGATGGGGGAATGCCCTTAAAAGTTGATTGTTGGTGTGTAGATTTGATACCAACAAATATACCAACAATGGAGGCTGGCTTTGTCGGTACTTGGGTGAACGACGGCTAACGTAAAAAGCCCCGCAATCGTTAGATTTGCGGGGCTTTTCTCTCTGGTTTGCACCAGAGAAGTATCTGGTGGCTATGGCGGGACTCGAACCTGCGACCCCAGCATTATGAGTGCTGTGCTCTAACCAACTGAGCTACATAGCCTTAAAGAGGGACGCATTATGGTTTCTTTTATTTTAGCTGTCAACACTCTTTATGAGAATTTGGCGACATTTTGTGGTTTTATTTTTTGCTCGCTTGCGGCGCGGTAGGGACTTTGGTGATGGCTCTGCTGATAGCAGCTTGAATTTGTTCAAAATTAAATGGTTTTGCGATGAAATCATCCATGCCCGCCTCAAGGCAGGCGCAGCGATCGTCAATGAGTGAATTGGCGGTGAGGGCGATAATCCAAGGCTGGCCATAGCATTCTGGTTGGGCGCGGATGGCTCGGCAGGCGCTTAGCCCATCTAAGATGGGCATGGATAAATCCATTAGCACAACGGGGAAACGAATGATTTTTAGCATTTGCAGCGCCGCTTCGCCGTTGTCTACCACGGTGGCCCGTGCACCGGCTTGCTCTATACAGCGCTGAGCTACAAATTGATTGACTGCGTTGTCCTCTGCAATAAGCACATGCAAATCTGGCGGCAGTTGGGTGGGGATAGCTTTGCTAGAGCGGGTAGGCGTGGTGCTATCGCTGCTTTGTAGGGGTAAATGGATTAAAAAAATGCTGCCCGATCCGTACTCGCTTGTTAGCTGGATATCGCCGCCCATCAGTTCGATGATGCGCGAAACAATGGCCAAGCCTAGGCCGGTGCCTCCATATTGGCGGGTGATCGTGCTATCGGCTTGTGAGAAGGGTTTAAATAAAGAATTGATCTGTTCTTGCCTGATGCCTATGCCGCTATCGCTAATTTTAAGCGTGAGCGTTTGTTGCGATTGCTCAGCAAGGATGGAAACATAACCATGCTCAGTAAATTTAATCGCGTTGCCTAACAGGTTTTGTAAAATTTGCCTGAGGCGTAGCGGGTCGCTTTTGATCCACTGTTCAACATTGTTGTTGATTTCTAATGTAAGCGAGAGTTGTTTTTTGCTGGCGATAGGCTGGTAGAGCTTGACGATATCGTGCAGTAATTCCGGCAGGTTAACAGGGGTAGATTCCAGCATCATTTGGCTGGCTTCTAGCTTGGAGTAATCCAGAATTTCGTTAATAAGGGTTAAAAGGGAATCGCCGCAGCGGCTGAGTGTGGCCAGCATGCTGGCTTGGTCTGCGTTAAGTGGGCTGCGTTCTAGTAATTGGGCAATGCCCAAAATGCCATTCAGCGGGGTGCGAATTTCGTGGCCCATGATGGCCAAAAAGCTACTTTTTGCCCGCGTGGCAGCTTGGCTGGCATCAAGGGCGGCTTCTAGTTGCTGCGTTCTTTGTGCAACCCGTGCTTCTAGCTGATCGGCTAGTTTTTGCAAAGCTTGGTTGGCAGTGTAGAGATCTAGGCTTTTGGCTTCTAGCAGCGCTTCGGCCTCTTTGCGGGCCAGTCTTTCTCTTTGGCTGCGTTTTTGTAGCCGCTGTAGTTCTTGCTCATCCATAGCGGTTTAATTTAAAGAGATCGAAATCAGCGTGATTTTCTGTGCTTAATGTAATGGGTTGGCCAAAATAGCGGATACAGCCGGTGAGTAGGCCTGCAGCAAAGTCGCCCATTTTTCGGGGTGAATTGTATTTAAGGATGAGTGAGTTTGGGCTTAAGCGCTCGGCAGTAAAGTGGGGTAACTCTGCATCGGGGTAAAGCTTGAGCACTTCGGCGTGAATGATATGTTCTATGCCCTGTAAAAAGTCTAAAGGGTCTTGTACATCGGTAAAAAACGAGGGATAGAGCGCTACAAACCGGCCAAAAAGATGTTCACCAAAGATATGTAAGAGCTTTGCAACGGGTAATTGGGATTTTTCGCTGAGCGCGTTGACTAGACTGATGATTTCGCTGTGCTGATAAGTGCCCACCGCCGTGTAAACGCCGCCAGATGGCAGATCAGTTTCATCTAGCAACTGATCTGCCATTGCATCGCCCCAAGTTTGCTCAACAAGCTCTAGAAACTCAGTAAAAATAATACCTTTCATGAGAAGAGCTCCGTGGTTGCGTCTCCCCAATATAGAAGCAAACTTTACTTAAAGCTCGCCCGAGCGATCCCGCCCGCCTAGCCCTGGGGCAGTTTTGCCTTGTAGCTCTTTAGAAAAGGCAATCACTTTGAATAGCTCACCCATTTCGGCATTGCTGGTGAGCTTTTGCAGGGCGGTCGACATTCTTAGGTATTCCACACTGCCGATTTCCATTTGCGCGGCGCGGTCTAAAATCCCTGTGTCGATCAGGTAGCTGGCTTGTGAGGTATATCCTTCAAGGCTTAGCCCCGCTTGATCGGCTGCGCGGTAAATTGCTGAGAAATCCACGTGGCAGGTGAGATCAGTCAGGCCAGGAAAAAAGAAAGGGTCGTGAATACTGTGGTGGCGGTAATGGCCTATCAGCGTGCCCATGCTGCGCTCTGGGTGGTAAAACTCGGCCGCGGGGAAGCCGTAATCGATCAGTAGAATCATGCCAAATTGCAGGCTGGCCGCCAGTGCGGTAATAAACCCCTGTGCTTCTAGCTGGATTTCGGTGGTGTATTGCGGGATATGCGGAAAGGGCTCGCAAGCCACCTCTAAGCGTAAATTATCCATAGCACGATGCTCAAACGCTAGATCGCTGCCGTTTTCAACCACGCCGCATTGCAGCCAGTTATAGCCGTCAAAGCGCACTAGCTCGCAGGGCATGGCATCCAGCACTTCATTGCCAACCATCACGCCCACAAATTGCCTAGGTAATTCATCTAGCCATTTAGCCTTATGGGCTAGATGCGGCACTAGGGTTTGCAGCGTTTTACGCTGGCGCTCGCGTAATTCGCCTGATAGCTCCAGAATAAAGTATTCGCTGGGTAAGGCATCAAGGCGCTCTAATTCTAGTAAGATTTGCGCGGCAAGTTGGCCGGTACCCGCGCCAATTTCTAACACATCACCACCACATTCCTGTAAGACATGTTGGATGGTGCTGGCAACGCAGGTGCCAAATAGTGGCGAGATCTCTGGGGCGGTAATAAAATCGCCTGCTCCACCAAATTTGGCCGCACCCCCGCTGTAATAGCCAAGGCCAGGCGTGTAGAGCGCCATTCGCATATAGTCAGCAAAAGAAATCCAGCCACCGTTGGCATGAATCGCTTGGCGGATCTGTAAGATTAAAGCCTGGCTGGCTTGCAGCGCTTCTTCAGATGGCGTGGGGAGTTGCGGATTAGTCATCGGGGCTGGAAAATCGTAGGCATAAAAACAATATTGTATGGGGCGAGGACAGAATATGCAGCACAAAGTAGTTTTGATTACCGGTGGGGCGAAAAGAGTAGGCGCAGGTTTGGCGCGATATTTGCACGCCCGTGGCTGGCAAGTGCTGCTGCACTATCGTTCATCTGCACTTGCTGCTGAGCAGCTGGCTGCTGAGCTAAACGCCATTCGCCCCGCATCTGTTGCACTGGCGCAATTAGATTTATTAGATACCGCCAGATTGCCGGAGTTAGTAACGGCGGCCGTAGCCGCTTTTGGGCGTTTGGATGCGGTGGTGAACAATGCCTCGTCATTTTTCCCCACACCGATTGGCGAATTTAGCGAAATGGCTTGGCTGGATTTACTTGGCTCCAATTTAAAAGCCCCTTTGTTCCTTGCTCAAGCCGCTGCAGCTGAGCTTAGAAAAACCGGCGGTGCGATTGTCTCGATCACCGATATCCATGTCGATCGTCCTTATAAAAATCATACGATCTATACCATCGCCAAAGCGGGCCTTGTGGCGATGACCAAGTCGCTGGCCAGAGATCTAGCCCCTGAAGTGCGCGTGAACGCCGTTGCCCCAGGTGCCAATATCTGGCCCGAAGGTGAATCGGTGTTTGATGATGCCGAGCGTGAACGTATTATTGATACTATTCCTCTCGCCCGTAACGGCAGCCCCGATGATCTGGCGCAAGCCATCCACTTTTTGCTGGAAGCGCCTTATTTAACGGGGGTGATTTTACCGGTGGATGGGGGGCGGAGCGTGGTGTTGTAGGGCTTCTCTTTGCAGTGAAGATCTGCCCTTCGTCTTTGTGTTGCGTAAATAAAATCCCCGCAATATCTACGGTAATCCGCTCTAATCGGGTAAAATCCGCATTAATTCAAGAATCTACAGCAGGGCGCGATGCGCCCTGCTCTGCATTGGTGCCCCGTATGACTGATTCAACGCTTTCCGAAACGGAAAAAAAGCAGCAGTACAATTTTAATAAGCTCGCCAAACGCTTACGCCACAATGTTGGCGATGCGATCAATCATTTCAATATGATCGAGGAGGGCGATAAGGTGATGGTATGCCTGTCTGGTGGTAAAGACAGCTATACCATGCTGGATATCTTGCTGGGCCTGCAAAAATCTGCGCCGATCAATTTCAGCATTATTGCTGTGAACTTGGATCAGAAGCAGCCAGGTTTCCCAGAGGATGTGCTGCCGACGTATCTGGCAGGCGTTGGCGTTGAATACCGTATTATCGAAGAAGATACCTACAGTATTGTCACTAGGGTGATTGAGGAAGGCAAAACCACCTGTAGCCTGTGCTCGCGCCTGCGTCGCGGCATTTTATACCGTGTGGCCGAAGAGCTAGGTGCAACCAAGATTGCGCTGGGCCATCATCGCGACGATATTCTCAGTACACTATTCTTAAATATGTTTTACGGCGGTAAGCTAAAAGGTATGCCGCCTAAGCTGGTGTCGGATAACGGTAAGCATGTGGTGATTCGTCCTCTGGCTTATTGTAAAGAGAAAGACATTATTCGCTACGCTGATGCCCGCGAATTTCCTATTATTCCGTGTAATTTATGCGGCTCTCAGCCCAATTTACAGCGACAAGTTATTGCCGACATGCTGCGTGATTGGGATAAACGCTTCCCTGGGCGTTTAGAAACCATGTTTACCGCCGTGTGTAATGTAGTGCCTTCGCATCTGGCCGATCCTAAACGCTATGACTTTGCCAATATCAAGGCCGATGGTCAGCCGCGAGCGGACGGCGATAAGGCTTTTGATAAGGAAGTCTTTAGCGATCCGGCGCGGATTTCAATTATGGATAGCCGAGACAGCCGTAAGCCAATCCACGTTGACGCTTGTGGAGAAGCCTAATGCTAGGTAGACGCAATAGCCACCGTGGTGGCGATGAGATCATGATCGATGTGTCTGAATCGCAAGGTATTCGTAAATTGCACTTTGGTGCGGACGACACGCAAAGCGCGATGCGGGTGTCGGACCCAAATGAAATGATTCTTTCGTATTCGCGCTGCATGTTTGGCTATTTATTGTTTACTGAGCTGCCAAAAACTGCCTTGCTGATTGGCTTGGGTGGCGGCTCGATTGCCAAATGGGTGCATCACAAGCTGGTGGATACTAAGCTGACCTGTGCAGAGCTATTCCCGCAGGTGATTTCGGTGGCGCGCTCGATGTTTTGCTTGCCTGCTGATGATGAGCGTTTAGAGGTGTTATGCACCGATGGCGCGGCCTATGTCTACAATATGCCAGATGGCTCTAGTGACCTGATTATGATGGACGCTTACTCGGCAACGGGGATCGCAGAACCCTTAGCTACGGTTGATTTTTTCAACGCTTGCAAGCAAAGGCTTACAGATAACGGCGTGCTGGCGGTGAATCTTTGGGGCGCTGATCGTCGTTTTAATCATTACTTAGAGCGTTTAGGTGAGGTTTTTGAGGGCAGAGTGCTATGTTTACCTGCAAGGCAGAAGGGAAATGTAATTGCTTTTGCTTTTCGCTGCGGTCAGAACAATCCAACGTGGGATAAGTTGGCGGAGCGGGCTAAACTGCTTGAAACCCAGCTGGGGCTTGAGTTTCCAGAGTTTGTGGCAGATCTAGCTAGGATGAATCCGCATAACGATAGAAAACTTTTTATTTAAATTCCACCATTTACCCCCTGTTTGCACCGAATACCTGTTTCCAAGCAGGGTAGGATGTGGAAAAATCAGTTAACTAAGCAATTTACGCAGGTAAGGATATGCTCGATCGTGATGGCTATCGGCCTAACGTCGGCATCATCATCATCAACCGGCAAAACCAGGTGTTCTGGGGTAAACGAGTGCGAGAGCATTCGTGGCAGTTTCCGCAAGGCGGCATTAAACAGGGTGAAACACCCGAACAGGCGATGTATCGCGAGCTGATGGAAGAAGTTGGATTAGGCCCTCAGCATGTTGAAATCATTGGCCGCACAAGGGACTGGTTGAAGTACGATGTGCCGACAAACTGGGTTCGCCGCGAATGGCGCGGTACGTACCGGGGGCAGAAGCAAATTTGGTTTTTGCTTCGCCTGACAGGGCACGATTCTGATGTGTGCTTGCGCCGCACTACGCATCCCGAATTTGATGCGTGGCGCTGGACTGAATATTGGTCACCACTGGATTCGGTGATTGAATTCAAGCGTACGGTGTATGAATCGGCTCTTTTTGAACTGACACGTTTCTTTGAAGAAGCACCTGAGCGTGTGGCTCGCGCCATGCGGTTTTCGGGCCATTAGCTCTATCATACAACGCGGGCAAAGCACACATTCTTTGCCCGTGTCTCTTCCCCCTCCCGTTCCCATGAAAAATACCTCCGCTTTTCACACCGAAATGCACTGGCGCTCGCTGGCGCTGCTGAATATTTTTCGCTTACTTTCCAATCTTGGTATTTTCTGCAGCGTATTTTGGCTGGCATACAAGCCAATTATGGGGATAGAAGAATGGCGCTCATTTTTAACCTTGGCTGGAATTGATAGCGTTTTAGCGTTGTTCTTTGCCTGGGGTATTCATCGCCGCCGGCCTGGTTTTGAAGTTCAGCTAAGCATTCAAGTGGCCATTGATGTGCTGTTTATTGTGGGCATGATGCATTTGTTTGGTGGTTTACGCAGCGGGCTCGGCACGCTCTTGCTGCCATATTTGGCAGCAGCAGGGTTGATCTCGCGCGGGCGTATGACCTTATTTCATGCGGCAATGGCGAGTATTGCTTTATTAAGCGAGCAAACGTGGCAAATCTGGCAGGGTAATGCGAGTGCTAGCGATTACTTTTCCCCCGCTGTTTTATGTGTGGCTTCTTTTGCCGTGGCTTGGTTGGCGCATCGCTTGGCACGGTTTGCTCAGGCTAGCGAGGCTTTGGCAGAGCAGCGCGGCATTGATTTGGCTAATTTAGGCCAGCTTAATCAGCGGATTTTGCAAGATGTTTCGGATGGCGTGTTGGTGGTCGATGCAAAAGGGGAAATTAGGCAATGTAATGAGCAGGCGATTCGTTTAGCGGGCATGCGGCCAGAAGGAATGTTGATTCATGCTATGCCGGTAGTGGCGGTTGCGCTGGCGCGCTGGCGGGCGAATCCCAGTGATAATCCTAGTTTAATTATTACCGCCTTAACACGCAAAACACTAAGGCCACGCTTTGTTTTACTTTCAAACGATTCTCAGGGGAATGTGCTGATTTATTTAGAAGATTTAGATAAATTACGGCGCGAGGCACAGCAATTAAAATTGGCGGCTTTGGGACGATTAACCGCCAACTTAGCCCATGAAATTAGAAATCCACTCAGTGCCATTACCCACGCTGCACAATTATTGGGTGAGGAGGCGGATGCAAATACGCTGATGAAGCGTTTAACGCGAATTATTGATGATAATAGCCAGCGCTTAGAGCGTATGGTTAAAGATGTTTTAGAGCTTAATCGGCGTGATCGTGTGCAAATGACGCAAATTAAGTTGGCAGACTGGCTGGATGTTTTTGTTGAAGAATTTAAGTTGCAAGAAGAAATTCATGTGATGCTGACTTTGGATTGCCCGCCTGAGGCAGAAATCCGTTTTGACCCAGGGCATTTACATCAAGTGATGTGGAATCTAGCCCGTAATGGTTGGCGCTATTGCCAAAAGAAAAACGGTAGCTTGAGTTTTCGGGTTTGGAGTGAAAATCAGCATTGGTTGATTGATGTGGGTAATGATGGGCCTACTGTTGCGCCCGATGCGCAAACCCAATTGTTTGAGCCATTTTTTACTACCGAAACGAAAGGTACGGGCTTAGGCTTATATATTGCCCGTGAAATTTGCGCAGCAAATGGCGCGGTGCTGGAATACATCGCTCCTCCATTGGGAGGGGTGTGTTTTCGGATTATCTTTGGCTATATCCATCGCCAAGACGCAGCCCTGCCATATGAATCACCCAGTAGGCATTGATCAGCTAAGCCCAATAGACGGCTGGCGGCCGTACTGATGCCGCTTAGCGTTAGCTCGTAAATTTAGGAATAAATATGGCTAGAAAGTCGAGTAAAAATAGTAAGCGCGTGTTGGTTGTGGATGATGAACGTGATCTAGCTGAGTTGCTTGAATTAACCCTACTCAAAATGGGTTTAGATGTTGATTGTGCCTACGGGGTAAAAGAGGCGTGCAGCAAGCTAGATCAGGGCATTTATGAGCTATGCCTAACCGATATGCGTATGCCCGACGGCGAGGGCCTAGAGATTATTCGACACATCCAAAATAAAGGCTTAGATGTACCCGTGGCGGTGATTACGGCCTATGGCAGTACTGATAATGCTGTGGCGGCATTAAAAGCGGGCGCGTTTGATTATCTGGCCAAGCCCGTAGCGCTGGATCAGCTGCGTGCCTTGGTAAAATCAGCATTGGCGCTAGACGATACGCCCATCAATACTCAACAAGATCGGCCCTTATTGGGCGAGTCGGCGGCAATGCAGCATGCCTTAGAGCTGATCGCTAAATTGGCAAAAAGCCAAGCGCCAGTGTATGTCACGGGGGAATCTGGCTCAGGAAAAGAACGTGCCGCGCGTTTGATTCATGCCAGCTCTAGCCGTGCCAATCGGCCTTTTGTGGCGGTGAACTGCGGTGCCATCCCTGAAAACCTGATGGAAAGCGAGTTTTTTGGGCATAAAAAAGGCGCATTTACCGGCGCAAATGAAGACCGCGATGGTTTTTTTCATGCTGCCAATAGTGGCACCTTGTTTTTGGATGAAGTGGCAGATCTGCCGCTGGCTATGCAAGTGAAGCTATTGCGGGTTATTCAAGAGCGCACAGTACGTAAATTAGGTGCAACTGCAGAAGAAGTCTTAGATGTGCGGATTATCTCTGCTACACACCAAAGCCTCAGCCAGTGTGTGGAGGCGGGGCGCTTTAGGCAGGATTTATACTACCGGCTGAATGTGATTGAGCTGCGCATGCCCGCTTTAAGAGAAATGGGTAGCGATGTACTTGTGATTGCTCGCCATGTGTTGGCAAGACTGGCTAAGCTCAATGGTCAGAACTTACCTGATTTTTCCAGCGATGCGCTAACCGCACTGCAGCGCTATGATTTTCCTGGCAATGTACGTGAGCTGGAAAACGTCTTGGAGCGAGCGCTCGCCTTGGCCGATGGCCATGCCATTACTGCCATAGATCTGCAGCTAAGCCCTAGTGATAATGAGGTAGGAGCGTGCAGCGATTTGGGGGATAAATACCCACTGCAAGACTATATGGATAGGGTAGAGAAGCAGGCTATTTTGGAGGCCCTAGAAAAAACGCGCTTTAATCGCACTCAGGCAGCTAAGATTTTAGGGCTGACTTTTCGTAGCCTGCGTTATCGGCTTGATCGTTTAGGAATCCAATAATGCAGTTTGATGCTTTAGGTTGGTGTAATCAGGCACGTAAAATACCCAGCCCCAATTGTGATGAGCGCAGCGTGGGCATGCTGGTGGATATGGTGGTGATCCATAATATTCATCTGCCTCCAGGTCAGCCATTTGCTGGAGATGATATCCAGCGGCTTTTTACTAATACGCTAGACCCAAACGTGCATCCCGACTATGCAGAGTTAGCCAAGCTACGCGTATCAGCACACTTTTTGATTCGGCGTAATGGGGCGTTGTTGCAATTTGTACCCTGCTCGCAACGTGCATGGCACGCTGGGGTATCGAGCTGGCAGGGGCGAGAGCGCTGCAATGATTTCTCGATTGGTATCGAGTTAGAAGGCTCAGATTTTTTGCCATTTGAGGCGGCTCAATACCTGATGCTAAACACTTTATTGCAGGCATTGGCGCATCGCTATCCATTGAAGTTTGTACTTGGGCATAGCCAAATTGCGCCGGGTAGGAAGACCGATCCTGGTCCTTTTTTTGATTGGACTCATATTGCACTGCCGCAAACTTTATCCGAAAAGTCAGCGGCTTTGCAAAAGCCAGCGTTATAATCCGCCGACCTTCTGTTGAGCTTTAAAAATATATGTCTTCTGCATCTACTTTGGATCGCGATCCCAAAAAAATAGCCGGCTTGGCCATTGGCGCTATTGGTGTCGTTTATGGTGATATCGGTACCAGCCCGCTGTATACGCTCAAAGAGTGTTTCAACCACGCAGATTTAACCCTGTCGGCTTTTAATGTGCTGGGTATTTTGTCCCTGATTTTTTGGGGCCTGATGCTAGTGGTTTCGCTGAAATACGTGGTGTTTATCTTAAGAGCGGATAACCGTGGCGAAGGCGGCGTGCTGTCTTTGATGGCTTTGGCCTTGCGCTCGGCGCAGCCTGGGTCGCGTAAATACGCAATCATTGTTGGCTTAGGCTTGTTTGGTGCGGCGTTATTTTACGGCGATAGCATGATTACCCCTGCGGTATCGGTGCTGTCGGCGCTGGAAGGGATCGGTGTGATCTCGCATCAGCTGGATGCCTATATCATCCCCGTCACTATTATTGTGCTGATTGCGCTATTTATGATGCAGGCTAAGGGAACGGCCAGTATTGGTAAGCTATTCGGCCCAATTATGGTGCTTTGGTTTGGTATTTTAGCTGCGCTAGGGATTTGGAATATTATTAAATCCCCTGATGTTCTGGCGGCCATGAACCCGATCCATGCGGTGCATTTTTTTGCTGCAGAGCCAGGCTTAGCGTTTGTGCTGCTTGGTGCGGTGGTGCTGTCTTTGACTGGGGCCGAAGCCTTATACGCAGATATGGGCCACTTTGGTCGCCCAGCCATTCGTTACGCTTGGTTTATGCTGGTGCTGCCTTCTTTGGTGCTGAATTACTTTGGCCAAGGGGCTTTGTTACTCCATACCCCAGAAGCGATCAAAAACCCATTCTTCTTGATGGCGCCTAGCTGGGCTTTAGCACCGCTGGTGGTGCTAGCAACCTGCGCCACGGTGATTGCATCGCAAGCGGTGATCTCGGGTGCGTACTCGATGACCAGCCAAGCTGTACAGCTCGGCTTTTGCCCGCGTATGGAGATTCAGCACACCTCTGAAAACGAGATTGGCCAGATCTATATTCCACAGATTAATTGGTTCCTATTGGTATCTGTGATTCTACTGGTGCTGGCATTTCGCACCTCTAGCAATCTGGCTGCAGCTTATGGCTTTGCCGTCACCTGCACGATGGTGATTACCACCTTGCTGGCGTTTATTGTGCTGGGCCGTGATGCCTCTGTCGTTAATCGCGTGCTCATTTGGTTTGTGTTGTCGTTCTTATTAGTCATTGATTTGGCATTTTTCTCTGCCAACTTGCTCAAACTGCACGAGGGAGGTTGGTTCCCGCTGCTGATCGGCTTGATTGTCTTTGCTTTGCTCACCACATGGAAGTACGGCCGCAAGCTGCTTAGCGAGCGTATGCACGATGGCGAGCTGCCACTGGCAGGTTTTGTGGAGGCGCTGGAATCTAGTCCACCACAACGTGTAGAAGGGACGGCTATCTTTATGACGGCAAGTACCGACTCGGTACCGCATGCCCTGTTGCACAACTTAAAGCACAATAAGGTGCTGCACGAGCGCGTAGTATTTATGACCATTCTGACCACGGATATTCCTTATGTGGCCGCGCGTGAGCGTGTAGTGGTGCGTAAATTGGGTGAGAGCTTCTGCCAAATTATTGCAACTTATGGCTTTAAAGAAGAAGCCAGCGTGCCGGCAATTTTGGCGCAAGTAGAGTTATTGCAGCCAGAGCTAGAATTCGATGCGATGCAAACGTCGTACTTCCTTTCTAGGGAGACAATTGTTGAGGCTAAATACCCAGCGATGAGCTGGTGGCGTAGAAATCTGTTTACCATCATGAGCCGCAATGCGGCACGCGCCACCAATTTCTTTAAAATCCCACCAAACCGGGTGGTTGAGATGGGGATGCAGGTAGAAATGTAAGGGCCAAAGATTAGCCCTAGGCAATAAAAAAGCGCGGCCCTTGGGTCGCGCTTTTTTATTTTATGAGTCTTTCAATTTCTAAATCTCAACCTGTCTTGGCACAGGCGGATTGGTGAAGTGGCTGCCAGCTAGCAGCTTTTTATACATATCAGGGTCTTTCCATTCTGCTTGGCATTGCTCAGAAAACACCACGTCTTCTAAACGAATCAGCCCCATACGCTCATTGATCGCATCCTCACGGAAGGCTTGGGCGTAGCCAGTATCGGTCTCATGGGCAATCACCGAGTGCAGTTTCACATCGGCCTCACCATTGGCCATCACCGTTTGCTGTAGTAGCGCATCGATAATCACAAAGAACATGCGGGCAAACTGCTCGGCAGATGGGGAAACCGGCATCGCAATCCAGCGGCTAGAAAACTGCTTGCAGAGGCGAATGTATTCCGCGTCGTCCCTATCCCAAAAACACACTGCATGATCAAAGGCATCCACTACATCACGGATGGTGCCCTTCATTAAGCCAAAGTCATACACCATCTGGCCGTGATCAAGCGCATGTGCTTCAAGTAGCACTTCAACTCGATAGCTATGGCCATGGATCGAGCTGCGGCAGCGCTCGCTAGAGCAGTTACGCACGATGTGCGCGTTTTCAAATTTAAACAGTTTGCGGATCAGCATAGGGAGCGGCATTTAAAGAGTTAGCTCAGTTTCTATCAGATGCAGCGCAGATCAGCAAGGTATTGGTCACGATCGTTTTTTTAATAGATCCACTTTGTGGCTAATGGCTATGCCATTAAAACGGTCTATTGGTTTTTTGTAAGATTGGATATTAAGTATGAAGTGCCAACGCTACTTAATATGTTCGGAAAGCTATCGGAAAGGTTTTGGCATGTATTTTATAAGGATAATCATGTGGTTATAAGTTTTTGTAGCAAAAATGTGGATGTTTTTTTGATAGTTACTACATTTTTATTGAATGCATAACTACATTTTTATTTTTGCTGCGTTGATGCGCGCAGCGTGTTTTTTATACATTTCTATTATTTTCAAATAGTTATGGTTTTTTTTGTTTGCATAAAGCCTTTGTTATCTTGAGATAATGTAGTTTTATTTGATCGCTGATATGGATTTCGGTCGTGCGGACGTAAATGTGTCTTCCAAACTATTGACAAGGAAAAAGGCATAGTGACTAATCACCTTAACGCGGGGGCAGTACGTTTAGAGATGAGGTCTGTGGACGATTTGCCATTGCGTTTCTTACAAAAATAATAGATTCGTATTTACTTCATTAATACCAGTTGATGTTCGTAGATAACGCCAATTCATAGAGATGGATGGAGACTTAAAACTATGTCGCAATTTAGTCGCTTTATGCTGGCAGCCATACCTGCTGCTTTTGTTGCCGCGCAAGCTTTCGCGGCTCCTGCATGGAATACCGCTACCGCTTACACTGGCGGCCAGACGGTGAGCTATGCTGGTAAAGATTGGAAAGCCAAATGGTGGACGCAAGGCAATGTGCCTGGTGCGGATCTGTGGGGCCCTTGGGAGTTGCAGAGTGCGGGCACGCCAACGCCAACGCCAGTTCCAACCCCAGCACCAACTCCAGTACCAACTCCAGTTCCAACCCCAGCACCAACCCCCGCCCCAACTCCAGCAGGCTGCTTCTTGGCTTGGTCCGCTAGTACCGCGTATTCGGGTGGGCAGAGTGTGACTTATGCAGGGCGCAACTATAAAGCGCAGTGGTGGACGCAAGGTGATACACCATCGAGTAATGTGGGCGCAGGGAAGCCTTGGCTCGATTTAGGTGCTTGTGGTTCTACAACACCAACACCAGTCCCAACACCGGTTCCGACACCAGTACCGACACCAGTACCAACACCAGTCCCAACACCGGTTCCGACACCAGTCCCAACACCGGTTCCGACACCAGTACCGACACCAGTACCAACACCAGTCCCAACACCAGTCCCAACACCAGTCCCAACACCGGTTCCGACACCAGTCCCAACACCGGTTCCGACACCAGTCCCAACACCGGTTCCAACACCAGTCCCAACACCGGTACCAACTCCAGCCCCAAGCGTTGCTTGTCAGCCTGAAGGTTTGGTGACTGATGTTGCAAATGTGCCTTACTGCGATGTGTATGATGTTAATGGCCGTGAAAAACTGCCAAATAATATGAAGCGTCGTTCGATTGGCTACTTCACCAACTGGCGTAATTCTGGCCCGAACTCCTATCTGGCCGCCGATATCCCGTGGAATGATATTACCCACGTGAACTACGCTTTTGCTCATATCGATGGCAATTGGCAAGTTTCGGTTGGTAATATCGCCGATCCTAAAAACTCCGCCGTCGGCATAACGTTTGACGACAAAAAAGGTGATCCTAAATACTCGCTGGATAATAGCCTGCCGTACAAAGGCCACTTCAATATGCTGCATAAAAACGCGCCTAAGGGCGTGAAGCTGCTGTTGTCGGTGGGCGGCTGGGCGGAAACAGGTGGTTACTTTAACGAGGCCGATGGCCGTACCGTTAGCGGTGGTTATTACGCGCTGACTAATGACGCGGCAACGGGCGCGGTTCGTCAGGACAGAATCGATATATTTGCTAAATCTGCGGTTGATTTCCTGCAGAAGTATGGCTTTGACGGTATCGATTTAGATTATGAATACCCAACATCCATGAATGATGCTGGTAATCCAGAAGATTGGAAGATCGGCAATGCGCACCGTGGTGAGTTGTGGAAAGGCTATATGGCCCTGACCAAAACACTACGTACCGAGCTGGATAAAGCCTCGGCAGCCAAAGGTAAGTACTACATGCTGACGATTGCTTCACCATCATCGGGCTATTTACTGCGTGGTATGGAGGCAATGCAAGCGGTTAAGTATCTTGATTACGTCAATATGATGACTTACGACCTGCATGGCGCATGGAATCACTTCGTTGGTCACAATGCCGCCCTGTACGACACAGGTAAAGATAATGAAATTGCCGACGCTAAGATTTATTCCGGTGGCGATGCGCATTATTACAATTCGCAAGGCTATTTGAATATTGACTGGGCTTATAAATACTTCCGCACTGCATTAGCGGGTGGTCGTATCAATATCGGCTTGCCTTACTACACCCGTGGTTCGCAAAATGTCGCGGGTGGCACCAATGGTCTGTGGGGGCTTTCTGCCTTGGCCGATCAGAAAAAATGCTACCTCGGTACCGGTGGTAATTTAGGCCCTGATGCACTGAGTGCAAAAGCAGGCGCACCTTGCGGCCTTGGCGCACAGGGTATTGATAATCTGTGGTTTGATAAGGACGCCGCTGGCAATGAAATGTTTGCCGGTGTAAATCCGCTTTGGCACGTTAATAATCTGCGTGATGGCCTGAGCGCACCTTACTTTACTCAGTACGGCCATGACCAAAGCCGCCCAGAAGCAAAAGTACGCGGCACTTATCAAGAAAACTACGATGATGTGGCTAAGTCTTCTTGGTTATGGAACCCAACCACCAAAGTGTTCTTATCCACTGAGAACGAGCAATCCTTTGCTGCCAAAGTTCAGTATGCAATTGATCAGGGCGCTGGCGGTATCATGTTCTGGGAAATGGCAGGCGATTACAGTAAGCCATCAGAAAATGGTTTGGGTTACTACTCAATGGGCAGCACGTTGACCAAATTGGCTGCAACTAAAATGCGCGCTGCGGCTCCATACGGCATCAAAGCAGGGGATGAGAAATTTGCTCAACCTGCCGAGTTGCTAGATGTAGCCGTTGATATGGTTGGCTATAAGGCTAAGGGCGATGATAACTATCCGCTTGCAATTGGCCTAAAGCTGAAGAACAACTCTAAAGTTGATCTGACTGGTGCAAAAGTTTCATTTAACGTAGCGCCGTCAACACCGCTGATTCCATCTGAAACGCAATACCTCAAGCCTAGCGATCCACCAGCAGGTAATGGTGTTGAAAACTTAGTGGATATATATAGTGGCGGAACGTGGACAGCTGTAACTGCTGGTAGTAAATCAGGTAACGTAGGCGGCCTACCAGATGGTTTCCATCGCTTAACATATGCAATGAAAGAATCAGGCTGGGGTGTTGCAGACTTTAGTGCGGGCAAAACCATCACCATCGGTATGCGCGTGTTTATGCCTCTGACTGTACCAAGCAATATCACCATCACCCTGCCAAATGGCAAAGTGTATGGCATCAAACGCTGATTTTCGCTTGATTTAAGCGTATTCAGTCAAAAAAACCGCCACGAACCTCTCGTGGCGGTTTTTTTTTGTGCCGCTTGTTTGGCATTAACTGTGAAAACCGCTGGTTTGTGCGGTAGTTCACCGTGCTAAAAATCAACCACTTAGCGTATTGCTACGGTTTTGTTGCGCGGTAGTGGTTGACCTAGTCAGTGATGACCCGTATATTTCGGCCTCTCGCTGCAGCACACACAGCAACACAGTGATGTCACAGCGAGACGATCTTTAACAAAATACAGTCGATGAGTGTGAGTGCTTGGTTCGGAAGCGAAACAAGTGCTTGCATTAGTATTGAGCATTCAGCGATGGATGCTCAGAATA